>JABFWJ010000341.1 GCA_013362295.1 Thermoleophilia bacterium | reverse complement strand
ACGCACGCGCCGCCGCCGCGGCCGCGCGGGGCTTCTTCGGCAGTGGGCCGGTCCGGCGGATCGCAGGCCGGCGCGAGTCGCTGCCGCTGGCGCCCTGGCTGACGCTCGCGGCGCTCCTCCCGCTCGGCCTCGTACTCGGCCGGCGCGGCGGCGGCTCGATCTCCCGTAAGCGGTTTCAGCAACCGGTTGCGCTACGCTCGAAGGCGTGCGCAAGGCGCGGCCCACGATCTACGACGTGGCCCGCCTGGCGGGTGTCTCGACCGCCACCGTCTCGCGCGCACTGAACGGGACCGGGCAGATCGCGCCGGCGACGCGCGCCATGATCGACGACGCCGTCGCGCAGCTCGGCTACCACCCGAACACGGCCGCGCGGAGCCTCGTGACAAGGTCGACGCAGACGATCGCGCTCCTGCTTCCCGACATCACGAACCCGTTCTACGCGGCGCTCGTGAGCGGTATCCAGGAACGCGCGCTCGAGACGGGCCACACCATGCTCCTCTGCACCACCGAGGGCGACCCCGAGCGCGAAGAGCAGTACCTGAGCCTGTTGCGCGCGAAGCAGGTCGACGGCGTGCTCGTCGACGGTCTCGTGCTGCCGCCGGATCGCATCACGCGCTTCGTGCGCGAGGGTCTGCCGATCGTCTGTCTCGACCGGGACATCGACTCGACGCTCGTTCCGCTCGTGCAGGTCGACAACAGGCTCGGCGCGCGGCTCGCGACCGAGCACCTGCTCGAGCTCGGCCACGAGCGCATCGGCCATATCGCCGGCCCGCCTGATCTCGGGATCAGCGACGAGCGCATCGAGGGCTACCGCGACGCGTTGCGCGCGGCCGGCATCGCGGTCGATCCGGAGCTGATCGCGGTCGGCTCGTTCACCGAAGAAGGCGGCTACGAGGCTGCGCGCGTGCTGTCCGACAAGTGGGACTTGACGGCGCTGTTCGCCGCCAACGACCTGTCGGCGATCGGAGCGCTGAGCGCGCTCGTGCAATCGGGGCGCCGCGTCCCCGAGGAGGTCTCGGTCGTCGGCTTCGACGACCTGCGTCTCTCGCGCTTCACCAATCCGCCGCTCACGACTGTGCACCAGCCCGCCGGGGAGATCGCGCGGCACGCTGCGGAGCTGCTCCTCGAGCTGGCGAGCGGCCGTCCCGTCGAGCGGATGCGGTACTTCCTCGAGCCCGGGCTCGTCGTCCGCAGCTCGACGGCTCCTCCCTCTTGACACGGCCTTCTGTAACCGCTTACTGTAAGCGCTTCCATGAGGCGGCAGTTGCACGTCGGCGTCCTGGGGACCGGCCGGATCGGCTCCCTCCACGCCTCGTCCCTCCAGGCGCTCGAGGGCGTCGCGAGACTGACGCTCGTCGACGCCGATGCCGCCCGGGCGCGGGCGGTCGCCGACCGGCTCGGCGCGGACACCGTCGAGACGCCCGCGGGTCTGGTCGAGGCCGGAGTCGACGCACTCGTGATCGCCACGCCGACCCCGGCCCACGCCCCGCTGCTGCGGCTCGCTGCCGACGCGGGCCTGCCGGCGTTCTGCGAGAAGCCGGTGGCGCTCGACCTCGCCGCGCTCGACGAGGTGACGGCGTACACGGAGCGCGCCGGGATCCTCGTGCAGATCGGCTTCCAGCGCCGCTTCGACGCCGGCTACCGCGCCGCGCGTGACGCGGTCGCCGGCGGGGCCGTCGGCACCATTCTCGTCCTGCGCGCGGCGACGCACGACCCGTCGCCTCCGCCCGAGCACTACATCGCGGAGTCCGGCGGGATCTTCCGCGACTTGCACATCCACGACTTCGATGCGATCCGCTTCGTCACCGGTGAGGAGATCGTCGAGGTGTACGCCGACGGCGCCGTGCGCGAGACCGCCTGGTTCGACCGGTACGAGGACGTCGACACCGCCGTCGCCGTGCTCCGCCTCGCCGGCGGCGCGCTCGCGATTCTCTCCGGAACGCGGCGCGACGCGCTCGGCTACGACGTCCGGCTCGAGGTCTTCGGCACGTCCGACAGCATCGTCGCCGGAGTCGACCCGCGCAGCCCGCTGCGCTCCGTCGAGCCCGGAGCGCCGCCCGTCGGGCCCGGGTACCGAAACTTCCTCGAGCGCTTCGAGCACGCCTACCGCGCCGAGCTCGCGACCTTCGTCGAGTGCGTCCTGGGCGGCGGGCCGAGCGCCTGTTCGCTCGGGGAAGCCAGGGCCGCGCTCGTCGCGGCAATCGCTGCAGACCGGGCGCGGCACGAGCACCGCCCCGTCTCGATCGAGGAGGTGGCTAGCGCGCAGGCCCTCGCAGGTTGAGAATCGGCAGAACCCCCCGCGACGGAAGGAGACGGGCACACGATGAACGACGAAGTTCTCGAGACGATCGAAGAGGCGCAGGTCACGCGCCGCGGCCTGCTCGTAAAGGGCGGGCTCGCCGCGGCCGGGCTCACCGTCCTCGGTTCACCCGCGGCGGCATTCGCGAAGTCGGACGCAGGCGGCTTCAAGGTCGCGGTCGTGACGCACGGCGACACCGGCTCGTTCTGGTCGGTGTTCAAGAAGGGCGTCGACCAGGCGGCGAAGGACCTGAAGAGCCGCGGCGTCACCGTGACGCAGGTCTACGCGAACAACGACGTCGCGAAGCAGGTCGCCGGGATCAACGCTGCGATCGCCGCCGGCGCAAAGGTGATCGCGACGTCCGTCCCGGACGCGAGCGCGCTCAAGGACCCGCTGACGAAGGCCTCGGGCAAGGGCATCGAGATCATCACGGTGAACTCGGGTCTCGGCGCGTTCGACACCCTCCCGACGTACGAGGTGCACGTCGGCCAGACCGAGGACGTCGCCGGTGTCGGCGCCGGCAAGCAGTTCAAGAAGGCCGGCGCGAAGAAGGTCCTCATCGTGATCCACGAGGCGAGCAACTCCGGCCTGCAGCAGCGCGCCGACGGCGTCAAGAAGGTCCTCGGCGCGTCGGGCGTGAAGGTGCTGACGATCCCGAACGCGAAGTCGGACATCCCCGGCACGAAGGCGAAGGTGCAGGCCGCGTTCAAGGCGGACAAGAAGCTCGACGGCTTCCTCGGGCTCGACCCGGACGTGACGATCCCGTGCCTCGACGTGATCCCGAAGGGCACGAAGGCCGGAACGTTCGACGTCGGCGGATCGATCAAGGAGATCCAGAAGGGCAGGATGCTGTTCGCGATCGACCAGCAGCAGTACCTGCAGGGTTATCTCCCGGTCGTGTTCGGCGTGCTCTTCGTCTCGAACCTCAACACCGTCGGAAACGGGGCTCCGGTGCTCACCGGCCCCGGGATCATCAACAAGGCGAACGCGGCGAGGGTCGCCGCGCTGGCCGCGAAGGGAACCCGCTAGCGACCCTCGCGTGGGCGGTCCGCGCGGGCCGCCCACGTCCAGCTCCCATGGCCACGGAAACGGCAGCTCACACCCAGCACGACGAACGCCTCGTGAGCGTCGGGCCGCTGACGCGGCTCCTGTCGCGCCCCGACATCGGCGCGTTCCTGGGCGCGATCGCGGTCTTCTTCGCATTCGGCTACTTCGCCCGCGGCGTCAACTGGCTCGGCGACCCGGCGATCGCGGCCGGCTGGACCGACCAGGCGGCCCAGTACGGCATCGTCGCCGTGCCGGTCGCGCTGCTGATGATCGGGGGCGAGTTCGACCTGTCGGCCGGCGTGATGATCGGCAGCTCCGGTCTGCTCCTCGGCTACCTCGCGACGCACGCGCACATGAACATCTGGCCGGCGATCCTGCTCGTGCTCCTCTTCGGGCTGGCGATCGGATTCGTCAACGGGCTGACCGTCGTGAAGACGCGCCTGCCGAGCTTCATCGTCACGCTCGCGACGTTCTTCGTCCTGCAGGGCGTGAACGCGGCCGGGACGCTGAAGCTCACCGGCACGACCGCGATCGACGACATCGACTCCGCGAAGGGATTCACGTCGGCGCGTCACATCTTCGCCTCCGACCTCACGCACTGGTCCTTCAAGGTCAAGGTGCTCTGGTGGATCGGCCTCACGCTCGTCGGCGCATGGCTGCTCGCGAAGAGCCGGTTCGGGAACTGGATCTACAGCGCCGGCGGCGATCCGAACGCGGCGCGCAACGTGGGCGTGCCGGTGGCGCGCACGAAGATCACGCTCTTCATGATGACCTCCGGCACCGCGGCCCTGATGGGCGTGATCGAGGCGCTCGAGCTGCGCTCGATGCAGTCGAAGGAAGGCATCGGGCTCGAGTTCATCTTCATCATCTGCGCGGTCGTCGGCGGCTGCCTGCTCACGGGCGGCTACGGCTCGGTGATCGGCACGCTCTTCGGCGCCGCGATGCTCGGCATGGTGCAGCTCGGGATCGTCGACGCGCAGTGGGACAGCAACTGGACCTACACCTTCCAGGGTGCGATCCTCTTCGCAGCCGTCGTCCTGAACCTGTTCGTCCGCAATCGAGCCCAGAAGGTGAAATGACGACCACGCATCTCCTCGAAGCCGACGCGATCACGAAGTACTACGGCAACATCGTGGCGCTGAAAGGCATCTCGACCTACGTCAACGCCGGCGAGGTGACGTGCATCCTCGGCGATAACGGCGCCGGCAAGTCGAGCTTCATCAAGATCCTCTCCGGCGTCCACCAGGCCGACGACGGGTCGCTGCTCGTCGACGGCGAGGCCGTGGCGTTCACGTCGCCGCGCGATGCACGCGCGAAGGGCATCGCGACCGTCTACCAGGACCTCGCGATGGTGCCGCTGATGTCTGTCTGGCGGAACTTCTTCCTCGGCGCCGAGCCGCGGAAAGGGCTGGGGCCGCTGCAGTGGGTGGACGCGGCAAAGGCCAAGTCGATCGTGCGGCGGGAGCTGGGCGAGATGGGGATCGACATCCGCGACCCGGATCAGCCCGTTGGCACGCTGTCGGGCGGCGAGCGGCAGTCGGTCGCGATCGCGCGCGCGGTGTACTTCGGTGCGCGCGTCCTGATCCTCGACGAGCCGACGTCGGCGCTCGGCGTCAAGCAGGCCGGCGTCGTCCTCAAGTACGTCCTGCAGGCGCGCGACCGCGGCGTCGCGGTCATCTTCATCACGCACAACCCGCACCACGCGTACCCGGTCGGCGACCGCTTCGTGATCCTGAACCGCGGGACGAGCCTCGGCTCCTACGAGAAGTCGCAGATCGACCTCGAGGAGCTGACAAGGCTGATGGCCGGCGGCCGGGAGCTGGCCGAGCTCCAGCACGAGCTCGCGGCGATCCGCGCGGAGATTTAGAGGTTGACGTGCGGCTGACCGCGGCGCAGGCCCTCGTGCGGTTCCTCGCCGCGCAGTACGTGGAGCGCGACGGCGTCGAGCATCAGTTCTTCCGCGGGTGCTTCGGCATCTTCGGGCACGGCAACGTCGCCGGGATCGGCGAGGCGCTCTACGAGAGCCCCGACCTGCTGACCTATTACCAGGCGCGCAGCGAGCAGGGCATGGTGCACACCGCGACCGCGTACGCGCGGATGCAGAACCGCCTCTCGACGTTCGCGTGCACGACGTCGATCGGACCCGGTGCGACGAACATGGTCACGGGCGCCGCGGTCGCGACCGTCAACAGGCTGCCCGTGCTGCTTCTCCCGGGCGACGTCTTCGCGTCGAGGCGGCCGGACCCGGTCCTGCAGCAGCTCGAGGTGCCGTGGTCGGGCGACGCGTCGGTGAACGACTGCTTCCGTCCGGTCTCGCGGTACTTCGACCGCATCTGGCGCGCGGAGCAGGTGGTGCCGGCGGCGCTGCAGGCGATGCGCGTGCTCGTCAACCAGGCCGAGACGGGGGCCGTGACGCTCGCGTTCCCGCAGGACGTCCAGGCGGAGGCGTTCGACGTGCCCGAGTCGTTCCTGCGCCGGCGCGTGTGGCCGATCCCTCGTCCGCTGCCCGACAAGGCCACGCTGGCGCGCGCGGTCGAGTTGATCCGTGAGGCCAACCGCCCGCTGATCGTCGCGGGTGGAGGTGTCATCTACTCGGAAGCCACCGATGCGCTGCGTGCGCTCTGCGAGGCGACGGGCATTCCCGTCGGCGAGACGCAGGCCGGCAAGGGCTCGCTGCCGTTCGACCATCCGTCGGCGCTCGGAGCGATCGGCGCGACCGGGACATTCGCCGCCAACCGGCTCGCGGCCGCGGCCGACCTCGTGATCGGGATCGGAACGCGCTGGTCCGACTTCACCACCGCGTCGAAGACCGCCTTCCGGCGGGAGGGCGTGCAGTTCGTGAACGTGAACATCGCCGACTTCGACGCCGCCAAGCATGCGGGCGTCGCGCTCGTCGGGGATGCACGCGCGACGATCGAACGCCTGCAGGAGCTGCTCGGCGGCACGCAGGTCGACGATGCATATCGCAGCGAGGCCGAGCGCCTGAGCCGCGAGTGGGACGCCGAGGTCTCGCGGCTGTACTCGCTCGAGCACGACCCGCCCGCACAGAGCGCGGTGATCGGCGCGGTCAACGACGCGGCGCGCGCCCGCGACGTCGTCGTCTGCGCCGCCGGCTCCATGCCGGGCGACCTGCACAAGCTGTGGCGGACGCGCGACCCGAAGGGCTACCACGTCGAGTACGGCTTCTCGTGCATGGGCTACGAGATCGCGGGCGGCCTCGGCGTCAAGCTCGCGGCGCCCGACCGCGAGGTGTACGTCCTCGTCGGCGACGGCTCCTACCTCATGCTCGCGAGCGAGCTCGTCACCGCAGTGCAGGAGCGCCAGAAGCTGACGATCGTGCTCGTCGACAACCGCGGCTTCAAGTCGATCGGCAGCCTCTCGCGGTCGCTCGGGATGGACGGCTTCGGGACCTTGTACCGCTACCGCCGGAACGGTTCGCTCGGCCTCGACAGCGAGGACCCGGGCGAGCACCTGCCGGTCGATCTCGCGGCGAACGCGGAGTCGCTCGGCGCGAAGCTCTTCCGCGCGCCGGCGCTCGCCGACCTGCGGGCAGCGCTCGAGGCGGCGCGCGCCGAGACGGGCCCCGTCGTGATCGCGACGGAGGTCGACCGGTACGAAGGCGTTCCCGACTACGACAGCTGGTGGGACGTCGCAGTCGCCGAGGTCTCGGACGTCGCGGCCGTGCGCGCCGCACGCGAGCGCTACGAGTCCGGACGGGTGAACGAACGGAGTCACGTGTGATCGAGGCGGCGGTGATCGGCCGCGTCGGCTTCGACCTGTACCCGAACGAGCTCGAGACGCCGCTCTCGGAGGTGCGCACGTACACCCGCTTCGTCGGCGGCTTTGCAGGCAACGTCGCAACCGGTCTCGCGCGGCTCGGCGCGCGCGCGGCAATCGTGTCGCGCGTCGGCGTGGACGGCCACGGCGAGTTTGTGCGCTCGTGGCTCTCCGCCGAGGGCGTCGACGTGCGCTTCCTCGCCACCGACCCGTACTGGCAGACGCCGCCGACATTCTGCGAGGTGTGGCCGCCCGACCGCTTCCCGATCACCTTCTACCGCAAGCCGACGGCGCCGGACTGGCAGCTGGCCCCCGAAGACTTCGATGCGGCCGAGGTCGCGGGCGCACCCATCCTGTTTGCCACCGGCACCGGGCTCGCGCAGTCGCCGAGCCGCGAGACGACGCTCGGGGCGCTGCGCGCGCATCGCGGCACGACGATCTTCGATCTCGACTGGCGGCCGTCGCTCTGGGATGACCCCCGCACGTATCCGGCGCTCGCCGCGGAAGCGGCGGCGGCCGCAGACATCGTGATCGGCAACGAGGAGGAGGTGGACGCCGCGCAGGTCGCTCCGGCCACGCTCGTGCTGAAGCGCGGCGAGCGCGGCGCGACGGTCTATGAGCACGGCGAGGAGACGGACGTGCCGGGGTTTCCCGTCGACGTCGTAAACGGGCTCGGGGCTGGAGACGCCTTCGCTGCCGCGGTCGGTCACTCGTTGCTGCACGGCATGACGCTCGTCGAGGGCGTGCGCCGAGGGACCGTTGCAGGCGCGATCGTCGCTTCGCGGCTCGCCTGCTCGGAGGCGATGCCCACGCTCGACGAGCTCGAGGCGGCACTGGTTTGAGCGACACTGGTTTGAGCGACACTGGTTTGAGCGATCTGCTGCTGCGCGCGGGGACGTGGCAGGACGTCACGCCGGACTCGGCCGGGTGGCGGCACCTGTCCTTCGGCATCCGCTCGGGCTCCTTCGGCGCCGAGACCGGTGAGTTCGAGATCGCGCTCGTGCCGCTCTCCGGCCGCTTCCGGGTCACCTCCGGCGACGGCGAGTGGGAGCTCGGGGGGCGCGAGCACGTGTTCGCCGGCATGCCGTGGGCGCTCTACCTCCCGCGCGAGTCCACCTACCGGGTCGAAGGTGACGGTGAGCTGGCGCTCTGCGGTGCGCGCTGCGAGGAGCGCCGTGACCCGCAGCTCGTCCGCCCCGACGACGTCGAGATCGAGGTGCGCGGCGCCGGGAACGCGACCCGGCAGATCAACCACCTGCTGAAGCCCGAGTTCCCGGCCGAGCGGCTGCTCGTCGTCGAAGTCTTCACGCCGGCCGGCAACTGGTCGAGCTACCCGCCGCACAAGCACGACGAGGACCGTCCGCCGGGCGAGGTCGTGCTCGAGGAGACGTACTACTTCCGTACGCCGGCGCCCGAGGCATTCGCGGTGCAGCGCCTGTACAGCCCGCGCCACGGCCTCGACCTGACCGAAACCGTGCGCGACGGCGACGTGCTGCTCGTCCCGTACGGCTACCACACCACGGCCGCGGCGCACGGGTACGACCTCTACTACCTGAACGCGCTCGCCGGCGACCGCCGGTCGATGGCCGCCGCAGACGACCCCGGCCTCGCCTGGATCCGCGGCGCCTGGAGCGAGCTCCGGCCCGACCCGCGCGTCCCGCTCGTGCGGTGATCCGCATCGCGAACGCGCCGGTCAGCTACGGCGCCTTCGAGCAGACTGTCGGCGTGCTGCCGAACGTGCCCGACGCGCACGTCGTCCTCGACGCGATCGCGGCCGCCGGTTACGCCGGGACCGAGCTCGGGCCCTACGGCTACCTCGGCACGGGCGCGGCGTTGCGCGACGCGCTCGAGCGGCGCGGCCTGCAGCTCGCCGGCGCGTTCGTGGAGCTCGACTTCGGTCAGGACTCCCTGAGCGGGCTCGAGACGACGCTGGAGGCCGTCGAGCCGTTCGGAGCGCGGCCGATCCTCGCCGACAGCGGGCCGCGAGACGGGGACGTCGACCTCGCCGGCGTCGCGCGCGCGGTCGAGCTCGCGCGCAGCCGTGGCTCCGAGCCGGCGTTCCACCACCACATGGGTACGCGGGTGCAGACGCCGGCGGAGATCGAGCGGCTGCTCGACGGCACCGACGTCGCGCTGCTCGTCGACACGGGTCACCTCACCGCAGCGGGCGGCGATCCGGTACAGGCGCTGCACGACTGGGGCGAGCGGGTGCGGCACGTCCACCTCAAAGATGTCTCGCTCGCGGTGCTCCGCGGCGCGCGGGACTGGGACGAGGCGTGGCGAAACGGTGCGTTCTGCGAGCTCGGCACCGGCGACGTCGTTCTGCTGGGCTTCTTCGACGCGCTCGGGAGCTACGACGACTGGATCGTCGTCGAGCAGGACTGGTTCCCGCGCCCCGGCGACGACCCGGTGGAGCACATCGCGGCGCAGGAGCGAAACCGTCGCTGGCTCAGCGAACACGTCCGAATCTGATTCGGCGCAGCCGAGCCCACGCAAGGCTGCAGTCTGGTTCGCTTCGCGAATCAGACTGCGAGCTCACTTCCACCGAATCTGATTCGGCGCAGCCGAACCAGATTCGAGCACTTCCGCGGCTCACAACCGGTCGTCCCATTCGCCGGCGAGCAGGCGTGGGACGAGGTCGTCGAGCAGCCGCAGCGTCATCCCCCAGAGCACGCGCTCGCCGACCGGGATGCCGTCGACCAGCAGCCCCTCCGGCCAGCGCGCGGAGGTGAAGAGCAGCTCGCGCCGCGCGCCCGGTGCGGCGAGCTCGTCGACCGCCGGGGTCAGCACCTCGACCACCTCGTCCTCGTTGGGCCGCCACGTCAGGTCGGCCGGAATCCGGCCGAGAAAGGCGTGCACCTCGTAGTTCGTCGGCCCGCTGCGGACGGGCGGCAGCTCGCCGAGCACGTCGACCTCCTCGAGACCGATCTCCTCGCGCGCCTCGCGCAGCGCCGTCGCGAGCAGGCTCTCGTCCCCGGGGTCGTGCCTGCCGCCCGGGAACGCAAGCTGCCCGCCGTGCAGCCCGCGATCGGTGCGGACGATGAGGGCGAGGCGCAGCCGGCCGTGCCGGTCGCGAAACGCAGGCACGAGCACCGCCGCGAGCCGGCGCGGCTCGCCCGTCATTCACCGCACCCACACCGAAGGGTCACGAGGGTGCAACCCACGTGAACCTGCGAGGCTGGGAGGGTCGCCTGGTTCCCATCCGACCAAGGAGACGACATGCGTCCGAAGATACTTCTGCTCGCCCTCCTCGCGACTGCCGCCGCGGCCGTGGCCGTGACGTCGTCCGCGGCCCCGGACCGGGCGCGACTCGTCGCGCGCGCCATCCTCCCGGCTGCGACGTTCGCCTCTGGACCGCCCTCGGGGCAGTTCATCGGCGCCGGCCCGTTCAACGGCGTCGCCGTGCCGTTCGCCACGCAGCCGGTGCAGGGATTCTCCGCCGTCCTGCCCGCCGAAGAAGGCAGCTTCTGGGTGATGCCGGACAACGGGTACGGCGCGAAGGCGAACTCCTCCGACTTCCTGCTCCGCGTCTACCACGTCACGCCGCACTTCAGGACCGCGTTCTCAAACGCGGCGCACGGCGGCGACGGCACCGTCACCGTCGGGGATTTCATCCAGCTCCGCGATCCCGGGGGCAAGGTCCCGTTCCCGCTCACGCGGCCCGACCGGCTCCTGACCGGCCCCGACTTCGACATCGAGTCGATCCGCAAGGTGAAGGACGGGACGCTCTGGTTCGGCGACGAGTTCGGGCCCTTCCTCCTGCACACCGATGCGACCGGCGAGGTGCTGGACGCGCCGATCCAGACGCCGGGCGTGCAGGCACCCGAGAACCCGTTCCGCGTGCTGCCGGCCAACCTCCCGTCGAGCGGCGGCTACGAGGGAATGGCGCTGGCGGGCAACGGCAACACGCTCTTCCCGATGCTCGAGAAGGCGGTCGCGGGCGACGACCCGCAGGTCCGCCGCATCTACTCCTTCGACGTCCGCACGCAGACGTTCGACGACGAGCGCTTCTTGTACCGCCTCGACCCGGGCTCGGTCTCGATCGGCGACTTCACCCAGCTCGGCGGCCACCGCTTCGTCGTCATCGAGCGCGACAACGGCCAGGGGACGGCGGCGCAGATCAAGCGCATCTACGAGGTCGACCTGCACAAGGTGAACCCCGACGGCACGCTCGTGAAGACGCTCGCCGTCGACCTGATGAACATCGCCGATCCGGCGGGCATCTCGCTCCCCGGCCGCCCCGGCGACATCGGGCTCGGCGCGACCTTCACGTTCCCGTACGTGACGATCGAGGACGTGCTGCCGCTCGGCGACGACCGCCTGCTCGTGATCAACGACAACAACTTCCCGTTCAGCACGGGCCGCAACCCGTCGCTGCCCGACTACGACGACTTCATCGTCGTCCAGAGCGAAGCGCTGGACGACGAGGGCTAGATGATTACGGCGGTGCGGCGCGACGCCGCACCGCCGTTATGCGGTCTGCGCCGCAGGCTCCGGCTCCGGCACGAGCCCGGTGCCGACTCCGACGCGGTTCCACGCGTTGATCGCGATGATCGCGCCGAACAGGTTGCCGAGCTCCTGCTCGTCGAAGTGCCTCGCCGCTTCCTCGTAGACGTCGTCCGGGACCCCGCCCTCCGGCAGCCGCGTGAGCGCCTCCGTCAGCGCGAAGGCCGCACGCTCGCGTTCGCTGAAGAGGGGGTTGTGCCGCCAGGCCGCCACCGACCAGATGCGCCGGTCGCTCTCGCCGGCCGACGAGGCGTCGCCCGAGTGGTAGTCGACGCAGTAGGAGCAGCCGTTCAGCTGGGACGCGCGGATCCGGACGAGCTCCTTCAGCTCGGGATCGAAGTCGACGCTGCCGTCGAGCGCGTCGATCGCCCGGTACACGTCACGGGCGGCCTTGTCGAGTGCGATTCGCTTTGTCATGCAGCGAACGGTACGATGCAAGTGATCCACTCGCCAGGGCCATTTCCGTGCAGGATTCTTGGACCACTTCTGTCGCGCAGCACGGGCCGCGCCGCGATGCGCTCGAGACCGCGCTCCGTTCGGCGATTCGCGACGGGCGGCTCGCGCCCGGCAGCCGCCTGCCGTCGACCAGGGCGCTCGCGCTCGACCTCGGGATCGCCCGCGGGACGGTCGTCGAGGCGTATGCACAGCTACGGGCCGAGGGGTACCTGGGTGCCCGGCGCGGAGCGGGAACATGGGTCGCCGACCTCGGCCTGTCGATCGCGCCGTCCGTCCCGAGAGCGCGACCCGCAGCGCCCTCGCCACGCTTCGACTTCCACCCGGGCCAGCCCGATCTGAGCGCGTTCCCGCGCGCAGCCTGGGCGGCGGCGCTACGGCGCGGGCTGCGTGCGGCGGCCGACTCCACGCTCGGGTACGGCGACCCTCGCGGTCGCCCGGAGCTGCGCGAAGAGCTCGCGCTGTACCTCACGCGGGCGCGCGGGGCCGTCGCCGATCCCGAGCGTGTGGTGCTCTGCTGCGGCTTCCGCCACGGCCTTTCGCTCGTCGGCCGTGCGTTGCGGACAGAGCGGGCGACGCGGATGGCGATCGAGGAACCGTGTGCGCCGCCTCACCGCGCAGCCGCAGCCGCGTCCGGCCTGCGGCTCGTCCCGCTCGCCGTGGACGAGCGCGGCGCACGCACGGATCTGCTCGGCGAGCTGCGCGCGGACGCCGTCGTGCTCGGGCCCGCGCACCAGTACCCCCTCGGCGTCGTGCTGCAGCCCGACCGCCGCGCCGCCGCGGTCGAATGGGCGCGCGCGACCGGCGGCGTGATCGTCGAGGACGACTACGACGCCGAGCTCCGTTACGACCGCCAGCCCGTCGGCGCCCTGCAAGCGCTCGCGCCGGAGCACGTCGCCTACGGCGGGACCGCGAGCAAGACGCTCGTTCCCGGGCTGCGACTCGGCTGGCTGCTGCTACCGCCGCGCTTGCTGGAGCCGGTGCTCGCGCTGCGCGAGGTCGAGGACGTGCACGTCCCCGCGACCGATCAGATCGCGTTCACCGAGCTTCTGCGCTCGGGCGCCTACGAGCGTCACGTGCGCCGCATGCGGACGCGCTATCGCGCCCGTCGCGTTCGCCTCGTGAGGATGCTGGCCGAGCGCGTGCCCGCCGTCACCCCGGAAGGCGCTGCGGCGGGGCTGCGCGTCCTGCTCGATCTGCCCGGTAGCGGCCCGACCGCGCGCGAGCTTTGCGAGCTCGCGTCCGAGCGCTCGCTGGCGCTGTACGAGGTCGCGGGCCGGAACGCGGTGCTCGTCGGCTACGGCGCGTTGCCCGAGTACGACGCCGAGGCGGGCCTCCGCGCGCTCACCGACCTGCTCGCCACCGTCTACGCGAGCTGATCGGCGTGGCGGCGGCGCCGCCGAGCTGTAGGTCGAGGAACGAGCGGTAGACGCCGCCCGGAATCTGCATCAGCTCATCGTGCTTGCCCCGCTCGACGATCCGACCGCCGTCGAAGACGAGTACCTGGTCGGCGCGGGCGACCGTCGACATGCGGTGGGCGATCACGAACGCCGTCCTCCCCTCGAGCAGGCGGGCGAGCGCGTCGACGAGCAGCCGCTCGGAGACCGGGTCGAGATTGCTCGTCGGTTCGTCGAGAACCAGGACCGGCGCGTCGCGGACGATCGCGCGCGCAATCGAGATGCGCTGGCGCTCGCCGCCCGACAGGCTCGCGCCGCGCTCGCCGAGCATCGTGTCGTACCCATCCGGGAGAGCCCGGACGAAGTCGTCGACGAGCGCGAGGCGCGCGGCTTCCAGGACGTCCTGCTCACGCGCCTCGGCACGGCCGTACGCGATGTTGTCGAAGATCGAGCCGTCGAAGAGGAGCGGCTCCTGCGGGACGATCGCGATCTGCGAGCGCAGCGACCGGAGCCGAATCGTGCGCACGTCGCGACCGTCGAGCAGCACACGGCCGCGCTGCGGGTCGAAGAAGCGCGGCAGCAGGCTGACGAACGTCGACTTGCCGGCACCGCTCGGCCCGACGACCGCGACAACCTGGCCGGGCTCGACGTCGAGCTCGATCTCGTGCAGCACCGGGCGGCCCGGCGCGTAGGCGTACTCGACGTTCTCGAGCCGGACGTGGCCCCTCAGGCGGGGCGCTGCGACGGCGCCGGGCAGGTCCTGCACGTCGGGCTCGGCATCGAGGATCTCGGACACGCGCTCTGCGGAGGCGACGCCCTTCGCGCTCACGTAGGTGAGCTTCGAGAGCTGGCGCATGGGCTTGTAGAGCGAGCCGAGATAGCTGAGGAAGACGAGCAGCAGCCCGAGGCTGAGCTGGCCCGAAAGGACGCGGTGCGTGCCGACGAACAGCACGATCGCGGTGCCGAGCCCGGCGATGATGTCGACGAGCGGGCTGAAGCGGGCCTGCAGCCGGGTCGCCTCGAGATTCGCGCCGAGCGTGCTGGAGCTCTGCCGCGAGAACCGCTCCTCCTCGAAATCCTCGCGCGTGAACGCCTGGACGACTCGGACCGCCCCGAGCACCTCGCCGGTGTGCGCCGCGAGCCGCCCCTCGAGCTGCCGGGCGCGGCGGGACGCACCCTTGATCCGGCGCTTGTAGACGAAGATCAGCAGGAAGAGCGGCGGCCCGACCGCGAGCGCGATCAGGGTGAAGGACCAGTCGATCAGGAACATCACGGTCATCATCCCGACGAGCAGCGCGACGTTCGGGATCAAGACGGAGAACGACTGGATGAGCATGTCCTGGATTCGCCCGATGTCGCTCATCACGCGCGAGATCAGGTCGCCGGTCCGCTGGGTGGCGTGGAAGCGCAGCGAATGGCGCTGCAGGTGCGCGAACAACGCCTCGCGCACGTCGGCCACCATCCTGACGCCGCTCGAGTCCATCAGGTACGTGCCGGCGTAGTCGAAGAGCGCGCCGAGCAGCACCAGCGCGACGAAGGCGACGATCGCGCCGTCGAGCAGCTCGGCCCGGCTCCACCCCGTCACCGACACGAACGGGACGTGGATCGGCTTGCCACGGAGGACGTTGTCGACGATCACCTTCAAGGGCCACGGCTGCAGCAGCGTGAGCGCCGAGCTTCCGAGCGTGCAGAACGCGCCGACGGCGAGCCGGCCTCGGTACGGGGCGAGGAAGCTGCGGAAGCGTCTGAGCGTCTCGAGCATCAGCCGCCGACCGCTGCCGGCGCGACCTTGACGCGCTCGCGCAGCTCGTCCTCCCACGCTCGCCGGTAGTGCTCTGCCCGCGCCTCGGTGTCGGCCGAGACGGCCTCGGCGCCGCGCTCGTAGCCGAGCGCGTCGAGCAGGTCGCCGGCGAGGGCATCGAAGAGCTCGAGCTCGTCGGGCGCCAGCTGGGTGCGCCAGTTGCGCAGGCCGGGCGTCGGCGGGAGCCACGCGTCCTTGGCGGACAGCCCGGGCTCGGCGCGTGTGCGGCCGCGATGGAAGCCGAGCATCTCTTCCGCGTAGGGCAGCTCGAGCCCGGCGGCGACCCGGCGCAGCGCCGGCTCGGGATCGCGGACGAGCTCCTCGTAGCGCACTTCGGTGTAGAGCGGCCCGAGCAGCTCGCCTTCGCGCCGGCCCGTCGTGACGTGCCAGCGCCACGACAGCGCACAGACTGCGAGTGGGTTCTCGAGCCACAGGCGGAATCGCCCCGGGCCCCGGTCGGGGCGAGCCCACTCGAGCGTCGAGAGCGCGACGTCTCGCCCGTCGCGCAGCAGATGCACGACGCGTGCCTGCGGGAAGAGCGAGTGGAGGAGCGGCAGGTAACGGACGTAGCGCGGTGTCTTCTCGCCGGCGAGCGGTTTTCCCCGTGCGCCGCCGAACGCGTCGTACAGCCGCGCCACGAGGTCGCTGAACGTGGTCGCGCGCTCGGCCGCCTCCGCGAGCGCGCGCTCGTCGAGCCCGAGGCGGGCGAACGTTCGATAGCCGCGCAGCCAGTCGATCAGCTCCGTCGTGACGGGCGGATCGACACCACGGCGGATGCCGGGCGCGAACGGGATGAAGTGCGGGTCGTTCGACACCGCGAGCAGCGGATGAGCGTCGAGCATGCGCTGCAGCAGCGTCGTGCCCGAGCGCGGACAGCCGACGACGAAGACGTACGGGTTGCGTGCCACCGCTACCAGCCCTCGGGCAGCGGTCGACCGGGGAACGCCGACGCGAGCGCCGCCGCCTGCTCGCGCGCCGACGCACCGGGAGCCGGAATTGCCCGCGGGTACCCGAGCTCCTCGAGCGCATCGCCCGCTGCTGCCTCGAACGCCTCGACGTCCTCTGCTCGCATCTCCTCGCGCCATTCTCGCAAGCCGGGCGTCACCGGGAGCCAGGCGCGCTTGGCCGACAGCCCGGGCTCGTCGCGCGTCCGTCCCTCGTGGAACCTGACCATCGCGGCGTCGTACTCGATGTCGAGAAAGACACAGAGATCCCTGCACTCCCGCTCCGCGTCCTCGACGAGCGCCTCGTAGCGAAGCTCGTGGTAGAGCCCCACCGGCATGTCACGGCCGGCCCTGCGGCCGTGGAGGACGTGCCACCGCCACCAGAGGGCCGCCGCCGCGACGGGCGATTCGTCCCAGATCGGGAAGCGTTCCCGCAACTCGTCGAGCTTGCGATCCCAGCCGACGGCGGAGAGCGCCACGTCCCGTCCGTCGCGCACGATGTGGACGATCCGCGCGCGCGGGAAGAGCTCGTGGAGGAGCGGGATCTTCCGGACGTAGTTCGGCGTCTTGTCGCCTACCAGCCGCTTGCCCCGGGCCGCGCCGTAGCGGTCGAAGAGCGCCGTGACGAGCCCGGCGTACGAGGGTTGGTCCGCCGCGAGCGCCTCGAGCTCCTGGCGTTCGATCTCGAGCTTCGCGAACTTCCGGTGGGCGAGGAGCGCGTCGACGAGCTCCGGCGTGACGTCGCCCGCGAGCTCCGGGATCCAGTGCGTCTCCCGCGTGATCGCGATC
Organism: Thermoleophilia bacterium; assembly: GCA_013362295.1. GTDB lineage: Bacteria > Actinomycetota > Thermoleophilia > Gaiellales > Gaiellaceae > PALSA-600. Next base: position 977 of record JABFWJ010000341.1, on the reverse strand, counting down.
TCGGGATGGGCGTCGACCATCCGCCGCAGGAGTGTCGTCCCCGAACGCGGGCAGCCGACGATGAAGAGGTACGGGTTCATGCCCACCGCTCCGGCAGTGGACGCCCGCGCGTCGAGACGTCCCCGATGAAGCGGCTGCGGAGGGCGGTCGCGTTTGCGGCGAGCTCCGAGTCGAGATCCCGTGCGCCGCGCTCGTACCCGAGCTCGTCGAGCAGCTCGCCGGCGGCGGCCTCGAAACGGCCGATCTCGTCCGAGCTCATCTCGGTGCGCCAGTCGCGGAGGCCCGCGACGGGCGGCAGCCACTTGCGCTTCGTCGTCAGCCCGGGCGTCGTGCGGGTCCGCCCCTCATGGAAGCGGAGCATCGCCTCGTCGAACCCGAGCGCGAGGAACGAGCAGATCCGTTGGCACTCGACCTCCGGATCGGCGACGAGGTCCTCGTAGCGCACCTCGAGGTAGAGGCCGGCGGGCAGCGCCGCGCTCGCCTCGCGCCCGAGCCTCACGCTGCGCTCCCACCACAGCGCCGCGGTCGCGATCGGTTCCTGAGGCCACGTGCCGTGATCGCGGAACAGGCTGTCGGCTTTCTTCCAGTTGACGGCGGAAAGGCAGACGTCCCGGCCGTCCCGGATCAGGTGGACGAACTTCGCGCGCGGCCAGAGCGCGTGCAGCACCGGGATGCTGCGGACGTACCCCGGGCTCTTGTCCCCGGCCAGCAGCTTGCCGCGCCGCGCGCCGTAGTTGTCGAAGAGCGCAGTGACGAACTCGGCGTACGAGCTGTCGGCGTAAGCGGCGAGCAGGCGCTCGAGCTCGGCCGGCTCGATCCCGAGCTGGCCGAAGCGGCGGTGCTCGAGCAGCCGGGCGGACAGCTCCGGGGTCACGTTGCCCTCCGCGGTCAGCCCGATGCGCCGCTCGTAGTACTTCGGGATCCACAGGGTCTCGTGCACGATCGCGACGTCCGGATGCGCGTCGACGAGCCGGTGC
>JABFWJ010000228.1 GCA_013362295.1 Thermoleophilia bacterium | reverse complement strand
ACGGCAACGACTACATCGAGGGCAACGGCGGCTCCGACACGATCTTCGGCAACCAGGGCCAGGACGACCTGATCGGCGGCAGCTCCGACATGTTCAGCCTCGGCGGCTCGCCGAGCCTCCGCACCGACGGCGCCGACCTGATCTTCGGCGGGTCCGGTACCGCGATCGGTCTGAATGACGCAGGCAACACGACCGCGAACGGCCACGCGGCCGACGCGGACGTGATCGTGGGCGACAACGGCGACATCTACCGCGTCCTGCGCAACGGCTCGACGCCGACGTTCAACTACGACAACTACGGCGCGGCGAAGATCGTCCCGCGCGCCGTCAAGCTGCTGGACTACGCGCCGACCGGCGACGCCTACTACATCTCGAACAATCCGAGCTCGCTGTCGCAATACACGAAGGTCGCGGGCACGAACACGAATATCGGCGGGGCCGACACCCTGCACGGCGAGGGCGGCGACGACGTCGTCTACGGCGAGACCGGCAACGACACGATCTTCGGCGACGGCCAGAACGACCTGCTGTACGGCAACTCCGGCGGCGACTGGATCTCGGGCGGCACCGGCGACGACGGCGTCCTCGGCGACGACGGCCTGCTGATGGTGCAGCGGAACGGCACCGCCGAGCCGCTGTACAACCTGAATTCGAGCGCTCCCGTCACGCTGACCTCGCCCGGGCCGGCGCAGTCGTCCGACGCCTACGTCGTCGGCACGCTCCGCTGGGTCGCCGACCTCGAGCCGTTCACGATCGGCGGCAACGACATCATCTACGGCGGCCTCGGCAACGACGCGCTGCACGGCGGCGCCGGCGACGACGCGATCTCCGGCGCGGAGGCGCTGCCGAGCTACTACGACAACGGCCGCAACCCGCTCGGGTACCTGCAGACGCTGATCGCCGCCGGCTACTACACCGCGAACGACGTGCTCGGTTACAACCCGGCGACGACGCTCTTCCGGTACTACAACCCGAACAGCCCGTTCGCGAAGGTCATGGTCGCGCCCGGCGTCGACTTCCTCCTCAACTTCACGGCGATGATCGGCACACTCGTCCTCGACGACGGCCAGGACGTCGTCTTCGGCGACGTCGGCAACGACTGGCTCGTCGGGGGCACGAACCGCGACCACCTGTGGGGCGGCTACGGCGACGACTACCTGCAGGCGGACGACAACCTCGACACGAACGCAGCGAACAATGTGCCGGACGCGCGCAACGACTCCTTCTTCGCGGATGTCGCCTACGGCGGCGCCGGCCGCGACGTCCTCGTCGCGAACACCGCCGAGGATCGCGTGATCGACTGGTCCGGCGAGTTCAACACGTATGTCATCCCGTACAACCCGTTCGGCGAGCCGACGGTGACGCGGCTGATCTCGCCGGGCCTGAAGGCGTATGTGATGAGCCTCGCGAACGCCGACGGCCAGGATCAGACCCGCGGCGGGAACGAGTGGGATCAGGAGAACGGCGAGGTCGCTCAGGGCGATCCGGACTGGGGCGCCCAGAACGGCGGCCCGCGCGACCCGCAGAACGTCAAGGGCGCCGGCTCCAGCGATTCGACCACGGTCCTCGCCGTGTACACGGGCCCCGTCGCAATCCCGCCGGTGTCGGCCCCCGCCCCGCACGTGCTCGCCTTCCGCACGGCGGCTTCGGCGGCGGCGCCTACGCTCGCGGCCCAGAGGCACGCCACGAAGCGCCACAGCGCGAAGAAGCACGCTGTGAAGAAGCACGCCGCGAAGAGGCACGTCCGGAGGCTCGCCCCGAAACGGCACGTCTACCGCGGCCCGCACTGATCGAGTAGGCCGTTCGGCCTATTGAAAAGTTCGTCGGACCTGAATAGGTTCGTGTGGCCGTCAGTTGTGCCAAAACCGACAAGGATTCTGCGACCGCGGCCAAAGGCTCCAGGGGAGACCTGTGCCGGCTCGCTGGGCGAGGACGATGCGGCGTTCTCGGCCGGCGAGCCGGTTTGAGCCCCGAACCGAAGCTACAATGCGGCGACAACATACGGGGGCGCCATGGCTTCGACGTGGTCGGTTCTCCGGGTGAGCTGCAAGCGGAGGTCTCCGGTCGGCCTCCTAAAACAACCGGAACCAAACGCAAGTGCGGAAAACAACCTCGCACTCGCTGCCTAAGTTCTAGGACTTAGACCAGCGTGTCGCCCCGGGGAGGCCTGCGACCCGGGGACGGCATCAACTAGCAGGCTCGGCGCCGAAGGAAAGCCACTCGCCGGAGGCGCGACATCGCAGGAGGGCTAGCTCGTCGGTAGGTCGGTCGCCAACCGGCCGGCGGGCGAAAGCAAACGGCGGCCTATGCTTGTAGACGCTCATACCGGTGCGTCCGCGGACGCGGGTTCGATTCCCGCCGCCTCCATAACTGACATTGCGCAACCCAGGCCCGGGAGCCGCCGCGGCTCATACGGCGTAATGTCGTCTTCGATGTTTTCTGTCGCCGTGGTGGCGACCACGGGCGAGCGCTTCAGCGGGTTCGCGCCCTACGTTGCTTCGGTTAACGACGCCGGCGTTGTTGCGTTCCAGGCCGCGCTTCGGGTCGGCGGCTCCGGGGTCTTCGCGGGTGTCGGAGGAGAGGTCGAGGAGGTCGTCGAGCGAGCCCTCCACGCAGGCGTCACGAGCCATCCCGACCTGAATGACGCGCGGGACACGAGCTTCTACGGCGAGCTTCCGGGCGGCGGTCAGGGCGCGTTCCTCCACCGAGACGGGCGCTTGCAGGTAGTGGCGGACACCTGCGGCGCCTTCGCGTCCATTGGCCCGCTCGGCCCCACGATGAACGAGGCAGGCACCGTTGCCTTCCGCGCGAATTCGGCTGACCGAGTCAGCGGCATCTTCGCCGGAGACGGCGCCGCCGTTACAACGGTCGCCGACACCACCGGCCCTTGGAGCCGATTCCATGGTCTGCCCGTGATCACGGGCGACGATACCGTCGTGTTCCGGGCCGATTGCGGGGACGGCGTCCAAGGGATCTACGCAGGCCGAGGGGGATCGATCCGAACCGTCGCGGAGACCCGGGACCGATTCGAATCCCTCGGCCTGTTCCCGTCTGCGAATGAGCGCGGAACCGTCGCGTTCGCGGCGACGCTGCGAGGCGGAGGGGCGGGAATCTTCACCGACGATGACGGGCGAATCACGCGGATCACCGAGATGGAAGGCGCATTCGAGGCATATCGCGGCGCCGTGATCACGAATGCCGGGGCTGTCGTGATGATCGCGACTCCGCGAGGTGGGAGCATCGGCCTCTTCGACGGCCCAGACCCCGAAGCGGACCGGATCCTCGCTCTCGGCGACTCGCTCCTCGACTCGACGGTCGAGGACTTCGCAGCGAACCCGGTCTCGGTCAACGCGTCCGGCCAGGTGGCGATCAGGGCAAGCCTCGCCGACGGACGGCAGGTGATCGTGAGGGCCGACCCGGCCCGTTGACGTCTCCGGCGACGCCGGCGTGCACCGCGAGGCGCGATTTGTTTCACACTTGAGACGTCGATCCGGCAAGCCGTTCCGGACATCGTCGGCCCGGTTAGTGAGGTCCGCCCGCTAACCACCTCCCTGGCCCCGCGAACGGTCCAGCATGCCCTGCCCCCAGTAGCAAGGCCCGGAAGTCGCGGTCACCGTGACCCGCCACCCCAGCCGCCGGAGTCGGTCCTCGAGGTCGGCTGGGCGGTGTGGAACTTTCACCGCCCGGTACGCGGTGCCGTCGTTCAGGCGACGACGGATCGTCGAGGACGACTCGCCTGCAATCAACTCGTCCGGCGTGCGGTAGGCGTCGTCGATAAAGAAGACGCGCCCCGCCGGCCGGAGGCAGTCCGCGACAAAGGACCAGAAGGCGCCGAAGCGATCCAGCGGCACGTGTGAGATCCAAGAGCTAAAGAAGACGACGTCGTAGCGGCGGTCCGGCGCCCACGCGAAGAGGTCGGCCTGAATGAAGCGCACGCGGTCCTCCCCGACGCGCGCCTTCGCGCGGGCGAGCATTTCCGGGGCCGCGTCCACGGCGGTGACGCTCGTCGCGTGGTAGAGCAGACGCTCGGTCCACGCTCCCGGACCGCACGCCAGTTCGAGCACGTCGCCGGTCGGCTGGAAGGCATCGATCGCGGCGATCAGCTCGTCCTCGCCGGGCCCCGGAATGGTGTGGTCCTCGTACTCGGGCGCGATCGCGCGGTAGTAGGCGATCTGCTCGGTGAGGAGCGGATCGCTCTCATCGGGCCTGCTCATCGGATCCTCCTACGAAAGCCACGCGCCCCAGCCGTAGTATCCGACATGAGACTCCGGACTCCGTACCCGCCGGAGGCGAGCCGCACACTGCGCACACTCGCAAAAGGGGTCGCGCGCCGGGGCTACACCACCCTCGACGGTCCGGCCCGGACGACATGGCTTGCGCAATGTTCGGTTTCGCCTCCTTTCGGATACCAGGCGCGCCCCGGGGCGTGACGAGCTCAGCAGCTCACGCCACTCGCGCCAAGACCCGCGTTACTGGCACACGGCGCGTATCGCGGTTGTTAGCTGTCTCTACATGACGTCGATGATCGGGTAGCGCGCGTCGAGGTCGAGGCAGGCGGCGACGAAGAGTGCAGTGCCGACGTCTCCGGTGAAGAGTGAGTAGCGGCGTCGGCCATTTGCGGTGGCGATCCGCTCCGCTTGGGCGAGCGCGTGGAGAGCGAAGCGGCGGGCGCGTTCGAGCCAGCGCTCGTCGCCGGTGCGCGCGAAGGCTTTGAGGAGTGCGAGGCCGTTGCCCGATGTGCCGTGGCAGAGGCCGTGGCCTTTCTCGTCGCCGTGGGCACCGGCTTGCCAGATGAGCTCGGCGCCGGCGAGCAGGAGTTCCTCGTCGAGGTAGTCCCAGGCGCCGGCGAGGACGCCCGGAGCGCCGGTGCACCATTGGAGACAGATTCGACCATCTCGCGGGCGCGCGAGCTGCGGACGCGGCGAGCCGGGCCAGTGGGCGGGGCCGCCCTCGCGGAACGCATGCCGGGAGAGAACGGCTGCGGTCTCGCTCGCGAGCGCATCGTCCGGCTCGAATCGGAGCAGGGCAAGTGTGTTTCCGGCGGCGCCGTGCAGCGTGCCGAGGCCGCGGTAGTCGTCATCCTGCCGCCACAGCCCGTCGCCGCCACGACGGGCGCGTAGGACTGTAGCCGTCTCGCGCGCCGCCTCCTCCCAACGCGGCTCGCCGGTCCATTCGTCCATCGCCAGGGCGGCGAGCAGCGTCCCTGGTGCTCCCCAACTGATGTCGTCCGTCGGGTTGGCGACGTTCGCACCGACAAGAGCGTGCAGGTCGTCCGCGAGCGCCGAATCAGAGCCGAGCCGGAAGGCGACGAGCAGCGGTCCTGT
>JABFWJ010000234.1 GCA_013362295.1 Thermoleophilia bacterium | reverse complement strand
ATCGACGTTTGCGCCGAGACGTTGCCGGCCGAATCGAAGGCCTGCACCGCGAGCACATAGCCGGTGCCGCACGACAGGCCCGTGAACGTGAATGCGGTCGTCGTCGTCGTGCCGACGCTGACGCCGTCCTGGAGGACGGTGTAACCCGTCACCCCCACGTTGTCGGTCGAGGCCGTCCACGAGGTGTCGATCGACGCACCCGTCGAGGCTCCCGCCGCGAGGCCGCCCGGCGGCGTCGGCGGCGTCGTGTCGGGGCACGGGGCGGTCGCGGCCGTGATCGAGCTGACCGCGGACGTGTTACCGGCTGCGTCGAATGCGTCGACGCCGAGCACGTAACTCGTCCCGCATGCCAACCCTGCGAAGGTGAACAGCGCGCTCGACGTGGTGCCCGCGTTCACGCCGTCGCGGAAGAGCGTGTAGCCCGCGACTCCGACGTTGTCCGTCGACGGCGTCCACGAGACCGTGATCGAGTCCGACCCGATCGCGCCTGCTGCGAGCGCCGGCGGCACGGAGGGGGCCGAGGTGTCGGGGCACGGCAGCGTCGCGACGGTGGTCGACTGGCGGCCGGAGATGTTGCCCGCGGCGTCGAACGCGTCGACCCCGAGCGCGTAGCTCGTCCCGCAGGACAGCCCGGTGAACGTGAACACGGGCGTGGTGCTGGTCCCGACGAGCAGGCCGTCCTGGTAGAGGTCGTAGCCAACCACCCCCACGTTGTCGGTCGACGGAACCCACGTCGCCGTGATCGAGCTCGGCGCGACGTTCGCGGCCGCGAGACCCGTCGGGGCGGTCGGTGGAACGACGTCGGCAGGAGGAGGCGTGGCGGCGGTCGGTGCCACCGGCGTGTTCATGTCGATCCGGATGTTCGTCCCGGAGATCGACTGGTTGTAGATGCGGACGTCGTCGATCAGCCCGTCGAACCACTCGCCGCGCACGCCGTTGCCGCCGACCCGCAGCGGCCCGGACGAGATCGGCAGCGTTCCCGACACGGAGTGGATCGAGACCTTGATGCCGTTCACGAACAACCGCAGCGTCCCGCCGTCCCAGCTCACGGCGACGAACGACCAGACGTCCGCCGGCAGCGGCGCGAGACCTCGCACCGCCGCGGTGCCCGACGGCACCGACATGACGCCGGCCGGGCTCGCGGTGTCGCTGTTTGCGTACAGCCCGTAGACGGGGTCGTTCAGCTGCTCCTTGAACAGGATCGTCGCCCAGGCACTCCCCAGGTCCGTCGCCGGCTTCACCCAGGCCTCGAGCGTGAAGCCCTTCGTCAGATCGAGCGACGGCGCATCCGGAACGGTCACCCAGCTCGAGCTGCCGTTGAACGCGAGCGCGCCGCCCGACTTGCCCGCCGAGGACCAGCTGGTGTCTCGCGTCGTCCCGTCGTTCCCCTGCGGCGAGGCGTCGTGGACGGTCGCACCTGCACCCTCGTCGAACGAATACGCGGCCACGGGGCCGGAGGCGGCCGCGTGCAGCGGCGACGACGTCGCCAGGCCGATCACGATCGCGGCGAGCGTCGCGGTCGCCATGATCACTGTTCTCAGGTGCATGATTCCCCCCTCGTAGGAGCCTTCGTCGACAGGAGCTCCCGCCCGCAAAAACGGTTGCGGCGCCGCTCCCGAAGGAGCGGCGCCGCTGTGCAGTGCTGCGCCTCGGCTAGCCGATACCGACCGCCGAGATGAGGCCGTCTGCGAACGACGTTCCCGTCGTCCAGGTCGCCGGGAGGCTCGTCAGCGTCGCCTGCTGACTCGTCTCCGAGCTACCGGCTCCCACCGCTCCGCGGTCGCGGAACTTGATGGTGCCGCTGGGGCCGAGCACCGCGATCCAGTAGGTCTGGCCGGCCGTCACCGACGCGCCGGAGACCGTCACGGTGTTGTTCTGCCCGGCCGCCGGGGCGCTGATCGTCCCGGAGGTGAGCAGGGCGCCGGGATGCCCGGCGTTGTTGCTGTAGAGACCGACCACGACACTGCTCGCCGTCGAGCCGGCGTCGAGGTAGACGCGGAGCTGGCTGACCGATCCGGTCGCGGCCGCCGTGGCCTTGAAGGCCTCGGCTTGCCCCGCCGCGTTCGAGTCGATCTTCGCCTCGGTCGCGGCGTTGCCGACCAGCACCGTCCCCGCGGCAGGCGGAGGCGGCGGAGGCGGCGGCGGAGGCGTCGTCGTGAGCGTTCCTGCCGCCCAGGCCGAGAGCCGGCCGTCGGAGAAGCTGGCGCCGCTCGTCCAGGTCGTCGGCATCGCGGTCAGCCCGGTGGTCGAGCTCACCTCGGAGCTCCCGGCCGCAACTGCTCCCTGGTCGCGGAACTTCAGGGTGCCGGACGGACCGAGGATCGCGACCCAGTAGGTCTGACCTGCCGTCACGCCCGCGGCCGGAACCGTGACCGTGTTGAACTGCCCGGCGACGGGCGCACTCAGCGTGCCCGTCGTGAGCCGCGTGCCGGGATGGTTCGTCGCGCTGTTCGAGTAGAGACCGACCACGAGGCTGGTCGCGGTCGAGCCCGCGTCGACGTACACGCGCAGCTGCGTCACCGAGCCGGAGTTGGCCGTCGTCGTCTTGAACGCCTCGGCGACGCCGGGTGCGTTCGAGTCGATCTTCGGCTGCACCGTCTGGCTGCCGAAGATGTACGCCGGCGGTGCCGGCGGCGGAGGCGCCACGGCATTCGACACGGTCACCGTGACCGAGCTGCTCGCCGTGTTCCCCGCCGTGTCGCGTGCGACCGCGGTCAAGGTGTGCGAGCCGTCGGCGACGGCGGTCGAGTCCCAGCTGGCCGAGAACGGAGCGCTCGTGTCCTCGGCACCGAGCGGTCCGCCGTCGACCTTGAACTGCACGCCGGCGAGCACGTTGTTGTCGGACGCGTCGGCCGTCACCGAGACTGCGGCTCCCGAGACGGTCGCGCCCGTGAGCGGAGCCGTCAGGGAAACCACCGGCGGCGTGTTGTCCACCGCGACCGGAATCGACGCCGTGCTCGAGACGCCGTTGTTGTTCGTGGCGATCGCGGCCAGGACGTGCGGGCCGTCCGACGCCAGCTTCGTGTTCCACGAGATCGAGTACGGAGCACTCGAGTCGGGCGAGCCGAGATTCACGCCGTCCAGCTGGAACTGGACGTTCGCGATCCCGGAGGCGTCCGACGCGGTCGCCGCGACTGTCACCGCGTCGCCGGAGACGGTCGCTCCGACGGCGGGGTCGGTCAGCGTGACCGTCGGCGCGGCCAGCGGCATGCCGCACATCCGCCCGTCGAGACCCAGGATCGGGCAGCCGAGCGGGTCGAAGACCCGCTGGAGGCCCCACATCCCGGCCACCGTGAACGGCCGGCGGAGGTCGCCGTAGAAGTAGTCGCCGACGCTTCCGCTGGTCACATGCGCCTCGACGACGCCCTGGGGCACGACCCCGAGCGTCTCGACCGAGTCGGCCTCGGGGATGCCCGGGTCGATCGGCCAGCTGAGGCCGCCGAGGTTGAACGTGTGCTGCTGCTCGCTCCCCGGAGCGACGATCGCGTGGACGCGAATCGGATCGCCGGGGTAGCTCCGCAGGAGCATCGTCTCGGGGTCGCCGCCGTTCGCGGCCGAGCTGAACATGCTCGGTCCGTCGACGCGCGGCCCCGCCGTGTCGTAGTTGATCGTCGCGTCGCCGTGCACGTCGACCGGGTATGGCATCTGGTTCTGCCCGATCTTCTCGTCCGACTCTCCGAGCATCAGCGTGAAGTCGCGGTAGCCGGTCTTGCCGGGCAGGTGCACGATCACGTTGGGCCCGACGTTCACGGGCGTGCCGAAGACGGTGTCGGTGAACGTCGCTCCGGCGGGTGCGACCTCGATCGCGCCGTACATGCCGTCACGTGCCGGGTCGACGGGACCGGGCTCCAGCGGATCCGGCACGGTCGAGGGCACGCCGTAGTCGCTGATCAGCCCCGTCTCGTAGCGGTCGCCGTCGGCGTAGTAGCGGTAGGTCCGCGACTGGCCGGTCGCCACCGTCTGCTCCGAGTTGTAGCCGGCGTCGATGCCGCTCGAGTCCGGAGAGTGCAGCAGCATGCCGACGTGGAACGAGGAGCGCACGGTGCGCTTGTTCGTGAACGCCACCTCGACGCAGTCGCCCGCCGCGACGTGCAGTACGAGCGGGTCGGGCTTGAACGTGATCGGCGAGACGGGCGAGCCGTTGACGAACGCGCCGGCCGGTCCCTTCACGCCGTTCGAGAGGCTGACGTCGACCGCCGACACGGTGAAGTGCTTGACCGGTGCGGCTGCCGGGCAGGGATTGCCGGCGACGCCCGTGTCGGGCGGCCGCCCACCGCTCTGCACCGGCACGAGCGTGCTCGGAGGCGCCGACGTACCGGGCAGCGGCAGCAGGTCGGAGGATTGTCCGGGCAGGACGCGGATCAGTCCCCACGCTCCGTCGCGGAACTTGCGGTCGATCGAGTTCTCGTAGAGGTAGTCACCCGGCTGGTGCTGCGGGCCGCCGGCGCCTCCCTGGAGGACCAGTGTGTACTTCTCCGAGATCCCGTACTTGAGCGTGTCGAGCTGCAGGGCCTCCTGTTTGCCGCCGGCGTCGAAGTACCGGTTCTCGAGCGAGAAGCGGTGCCCGTCGATGTGGAGGCCGTCGACCGTGGGCCCGACGTTGATCGTCCTGATCACGAACGAGTCGCCCGGGTACGCCAGTGGCAGCGGCGTGATCGGGTCGCCGTGCGTGTAGGAGCTGAAGAGCAGCGACTGGTCGGGGTTCTCGAGCAGCCGGTCCGCCCACGGCTCCGCCTTCAGGTTGAGCGTGGCGTCGGTGTTCGGGTTCTCGTCGATCGTCCAGAGAGCCATCTCACGGAAGCTGCCGTTGACGACGCCCTGGACGAGCGGGTTCGAGGTATGGATGTCGACGATCGTCCCGGAGTCGACCACCTCGCCCGTCTTCGGGTCGTGGTAGGTGGAGCCCTTCGGCTCGATGATCAGCTGGCCGACCAGGCCGTGGCCCCAGTTGTGGATGCCGTCGACGTGGTCGTGCCAGAAGATGTTGTCGAGCAGCACGTCCGGATACCAGCGGTACTGCGTGAACTCGGTCCCGGCCGCATCACCGACCGGGTGCGCGTTCGACAGCGGCTGCGTCAGCGTCACCGTCGAGGTCGCGGGATCGATGGAGGCGATCTGTCTCACCTCGATCGACTCCGTGCCGAGCCCGATGCCGATGAACACGTTGTCGCAGGTCCCGCCGCCGGCACACGTGTGCTGGAACTTCGCGACGCTGGAGAGCGCGAGGGTCGTGTCGCCGACGGCCGCTGCGGCCGTCAGGGTCGGGTCCTCGGCCTTGTAGGGCCGCACCGACTGCTCGTAGGACATGCCGGTGATCACGCCGTCAGAGGCTTGCGGGTCGAACTGCAC
>JABFWJ010000487.1 GCA_013362295.1 Thermoleophilia bacterium | reverse complement strand
TCGTTGTGCCGGATCGCGCCCATCGACATCTCACCCATCGTGATTCCACGCAAACTTGTCGCGCCGATGTGGTTGTGTGTCACGTCGACCATCGTCATGTGCGTCACGATCCCTTCGCGGACGCCGACGATCGTACAGCCGTCGACCATCGACATCTCCTTGTCCATCGAGAACGAGATGTCGATCCCCTGCACCCATGGGCCCTTCGGCGATGTGATCTTGCAGTCGTGAATCATCACCGAGCTACGCCGAACGTGGATCCCGTCCAGGCTGACGCCGACGACGCGCACGTTGTCGAGCAGCACGTGGTGCGCGTCGAGAACGTCGATCCCGTCCTCACCGCCGACGACCGTCACGTTGCGGAGCGTGACGTGGTTCGCGCGGATGAGGATCCCGCCGGTGACGACGCCCCCGACGAGCGTCTGCGCGTGGCGGATCACGAGCGGTCCGCGGATCGTGCCGTGAAGATGCACCCTCGGCGGCCGCACGGCATATGCGGCGCCGAGACCGGCGACGACGATCGCCGCGACCGCGATCGCTGTGAGCGCACCCGGGCGGCCGAGCTCGCCGCCCCGCTCCGCGTACTCGAGGTGCAGGCGCGGGAAGAGCGCGTGCGCGAACAGTTGCGCACCGAGCCACGCGATCGCATAGAGGGCGAGCGCCCAGCGCAAAGGGGCCGTCACCTCGAGCCAGCGGATCGCGCCGTAGACGAGCGCCAGCTCGAGCGCGCCGAGCGGCACGGCGAGCCATGCAGGTTGATAGTCGAGCACGCGGTCGTAGACGACGACGTCGAGCACGACGCCGACCGCGAGCATGAGTGCGGTCATCTCGATCGCCCACCAGCGATGGAGTGCGAGGGCGACGACCAGCACGGGCAACGCCGAGACGACGCGCGACTGGAGCCGCCCGCTCAGCGTGTACGACATACCCGTCTCCTGAACGCGCGGGCCGCGTACTTCGCGCCGGCGATCGTGTCGGCCGCCGGGAACGCCCACTGAGCCGCGACGCCGGCGATCGAGAGCGTGCGTCTGGCATCCGTGAGGGCGGGGACGGTCGAGTCCGGAGCGAGGACGATCCACCGGTCGTGTGTGGCGAGGCCGTGCGCATCGACGAGGTCGGCCAGCAGCGCGTCCGCGCGAAAGCCTCTGCGGAAGCCCGTGGCGGCGATCACCTGGACGCCCGTGCAGCCGGCTCCGTTGGAACCATTGGAGCCGGGCTCGGGCGTGAAGGCGCGGAAACGTTCTTCAGCCTCGGCCGTCCGCAGCGGTGCGTCCCACGCCGCGCCCGGGGGATAGGAGGCGTTCGAGAGCTCGCGCAGCGTGGCCGCGCGCTTCTCCGCCGACGATGCCTGGTACGCCGCGAGCCCGCGCTTCGAGAAGTACGGCCGCGGCACGTTCAACGGGCGCCGCAGCGGCTCACGCCGGCGGATCGACACGACCTCCGCACCGGCGGCGAGCGCGTTCAGCCACTCGGTCGCGGCGGCCATACCGGCACCGACGACGGCGACCTTGTCTGCGTAGTCGTGGGGTTCGTATGCGTGCACCGCCGAGGGGAACGCGTCGGGCCGCGCCAGCCCAGGATGGCCGGTCGCGATCAGCAGGTGCGCGAACGGACCTTCGCCGTCCACGGTGAAGCCGCCGGCGAGCGCACGCACGCGCTCGACGCGCTGCGCACGAAAGCTCTTGTCCCAGCCGCTGCGCGTCCGGACCTCCGAGGCGTGCGCCAGAAAGTCGTCGACGGTCGGGTGGTAGCGGTTGACGACCGTTTGCAGGAGCGGCATCGCCGAGCGGCGCCGCAGCGCCTCGCGGACGGCGAGGCCCGGGAACGACGCGGGCGCGAGGTGGCCCTCGCTCTCCGACCGCATGCGCGCCTGCCGGATCGAAGCCGCGCGGACGCGCCACACGGCGGTCGGATCCTCGTGGCTGCCGAAGACGACGATCTCCTCCGGCTCCACCTCGCCGTGGCGGAGCGTGGCGTACGCCGCCAGTGCCGCGAGCCCGCTACCGACGATCGCGCAGCGCATGGTGCAACCGAAGGTACATGGCATGCGACCAGAGCAGCGGAGACGGCGGTGGGCCCCATTTTTCGACCCACGGCTCGTACGACTCGGGCCGGAGCAGGTGGTCCTGCGACTGCTCCGGCAGCTCTCCGTTCGGCGCCGCATGCGCGTCGATCCACGCGAGGCAGTTGCGGGCGTCCTCGAGCCGGTCCTGGTCGACGTACGCCAGGCCGAGCTTCGCCGTCAGCAGGAGCCATTGGCCGCCGCCGTAGTAGTCGTCGTCGAGGTGTCGGTGGACGCCGCCGTCCACGAGTAGCGACGCCTCGACGCGCTCGACGATCTCGGGCGTGCCGATGAAGAGCAGCGATCCGTCCACCCGGTCGCCGGCGCGCGCCAGCGCCTCGCGCTTGATCTCGTCCGAGCCGAGCCCGTTCCCCACGCACCACAGCGTGGCCGCGTGGATGCCCTCGCGCTCCTCCCACCAGTCGACACACGGTTCGTTCCAGTGGCGCTCGAGCCAGCCGGTGACGAGTGTCGCGGCGTCCTCCCAGCGCGTCGCATGGCCGCGGCGGCGCAGCGCGCCGAGGAAGAGGCCGAGCCCGTCGATCTGCAGCTTCGGCCAGTCGGAGGGGTCGGGCTCGCCGTCGAGCCTGTAGCGGGCATCCCACGGTCCCGTCGGCCGCGACAACACGACGTGCGCGCACCAGTCGAAGAAGCGGTCTGCGCTGTCGTAGTGCCCTGCCTCGCGCATGGCGTCGGCGATGAACGCGCCGTCGCGGAACCACGAGTAGCGGTACGGCTCGAAGGTCGGGCACGCGACGTAGCCGCCAGACGGCGACTGGCCCGCGAGGATGACGTTGATCGAGCGCTCTGCGAGGCTCACTTCACAGAGCCTGCGAGCAGGCCCTGCACGAAGTAGCGCTGGAAGGCGAAGAAAACGCCGAGCGGGATGATCATCGACAGGAACGACGCGGGCGCGATGATGTCGATGTTCGAACCGAACTGGCGCAGCTGCGAGAAGATGTCGACCGTGATCGGCGTCGTGTTGCGCGCCATCACGAGCGCGACGAGCAGGTCGTTCCACGTCCAGAGGAACTGGAAGATCGCGAGCGACGCGATCGCAGGAAGGCCGAGGGGCAGGATCAGCCGCACGAAGATGCGCAGCTCCGACGCGCCGTCGATGCGCGCGGACTCGAGGATGTCCTTCGGTATCCCGATGAAGAAGTTGCGCAGGAGGAAGATCGCGAACGGCAGGCCGAATGAGGTGTGGAAGAGGATCAGCCCGAAGATCGTGTCGTAGAGGTGGAACGTGTTGTAGAGGTGGAAGACCGGGATCAGCGCCATCTGCAGCGGCACGACGAGCAGCGCGATCACGAGCACGAACAGCCAGTCGCGTCCCGGGAACTCCACCCACGCGAACGCGTAGCCGGCGAGCGCCGCGACGATGATCGGGAGGAGCGTCCCGCCGATCGCGATCTCCGCGGTGATCCGGAGCGACGTTGGGATATCGGTCGTGTTCCAGACGTTCGAGTAGTTCGCCCACGTCGCGAGCGAAGGCTTCGAGAAGATCTTCCACCAGCCGTTCGAGATGTAGTCCGTCGGCGAGAGCAGCGACGTGAAGAACAGACCGAGCGTCGGCATCAGCCAGAGCAGTGCGACGAACGCGAGGAAGATATGCAGGGGCGTCTTCGCGACCGCGCGCGAGATCTTCGCCGCTGTGCGCTCACTCGGATCCGTGATGACGATCGGACCGGCGTCGGCTTCGTAGGTCGCCATGAACTTAGACCTCTCTCCGGAAGCGGCGCACGTTCAGGAGTAGCACGGGAATCACAAGTAGGAACAGGAAGACGGCGATCGCCGAGCCGAGACCGAAGTCGTTCACGCCGCCGAAGCTCTGCCGCCACATCTGGACCGCGATCACGGCGGCATCCGACTGAGTCGAGCCGGGCGCGATCGAGATCACGATGTCGAAGACCTTGAGCACGTTGATCAGCATCGTGATGAAGACGACCGAGAGCACGGGCGCGAGCATCGGAACGGTGACGCGCCGGAAGACCTGCCATTCGGTCGCGCCGTCGGTGCGCGCCGCCTCGAGCACTTCCCGGGAGATCGCCGCGAGCCCCGCGCCGATCACGACCATCGCGAAGCCGGCCCACACCCAGATGTAGGCGATGATCACCGCCGGCGTGATCAGCCTCGAGCCGAGCCACGAGACGCCGCCGAACGGCGCCGCGAAGGTGGACGCGGCGATGCCCGGCTTGAACGAGCCGCTGCCGACCTTGTCGAAGGTGAACGACCCGTCGTCGCCCGTCGTCGCCCTCTGCACCGTCTTGCCCGAGGAGTCGATCAGCTTGACGTGGACGCCTGGGAGACCGAGCTCGCCCTGCTCCGGCTTGCCGATGACGCCGCCGCCCGGCTTGAAGTCGCGCCAGACGACGCCCGTGATCGCACCGGCCTTCGGCTGCAGCGTCGCGACCTGCTTCGCCCCCGACGGGACGTCGGTCGGCGGGATCGCCGTGAGGCCGAGCAGCGTGGTGCTGCCCGCCGAGACCGGCTTCTGGAGCACGTAGCCGCTCTGCGGCGATCCGGTCAGCGCCGGGGTCGACGGCGACGCGCTGGAGAGCGCACCCGGCGTCGAGACCCACGACTTGACCGCTCCGATCGCCGCGTTGACGGCGCCCTGGCTCGGATCCTTGATGTACATCACGTGCCAGATCACGCCGGTCGCGAACAGCGAGATCGCCATCGGCATGAAGACGATCGCCTTGAAGGCGACCGCCCAGCGGATCCGCTCCGTGAGCACCGCGAAGACGAGCCCGATCGCGGTCACGAGCGCCGGCGCGACGAGGATCCAGATCGCGCTGTTCTTGATCGCCGTCACGAGAATGTTCGTCGTGAAGAGCGACTTGTAGTTGTCGATCCCTGCGAACTGCCCGCTCGGCAGGAAGCCCTCGTGCGCATCCTTGCCGAAGAAGCTCCGGATGATCGTGTAGATGGTCGGATAGAGGACCATCACGGTGAGCAGGATCGCGGCGGGCAGGAGGAACCCGAGCGCAACGGCGTTGCGCCGCAGGACGCCCGGCTCCCCCGAGGGTGGAGCCGCCACGACCGGCGGCTCCACCGCGATGCCTCCGCTGCTTCCGCTCACTTGCCGGCTTTGTACGCTTTCGCCGCGGCCGACTCGAGCTGTTTCGCGATGCCCTTCGCGTTGCTCGGGTTCTTCAGGAAGTCCTGGAAGAGCTTGAACTCCCCTTGTCCGACCGTGCCGCCGAACGACGCGGGCTGGAGGTCCGAGAGGTCGAACCGGAACACCTTCGCCTTCCCGACCGCGCTCGCAGTCGTGCGCGTGATGGCATCCGGATACACGCTGGCGGGCACGGTCCTCGCCGGCGCGGTGTAGCCGCCGCGCTTCGCCCAGATCGTCTGCGCCTTGCCGGTCGCGAGGTACTTCACGAGCGAGCGGATCGCCGGCGTGTCCTTGAACGCCATCAACTCGTCACCGCCGCCCTCGACGTAGTTCTTCGTGTTCCCGATCGCCGGGAACGGGAAGACGTTGTACCCCGACACGGGCTTGAGAGCGTTCTTCGAAGCGACGACGCCCGGCACGAAGTCACCCTCGACCACCATCGCGGCCTTCGGGCTCTTCGTGAATACGTTCGACACCGAGGTCGGGAAGTCCGTCTGCAGCGCGCCCGACGTGCCGCCCGCGATGTTGCTGCTCTGCAGGAGGGTCGCCATCGTCTGCAACGCCTTGACGACCGAACCGTCGGTCCACTTGATCGTGTGGTGCGAGAGGGCGTCGTACTTCGCCGGCCCGGCCTGCCGCAGATAGATGTTCTCGAACAGGTCGGTGAGCGTCCAACCGTCCGCACCGCCGACCGAGAACGCCGGCGTGCCCGAGGCCTTCAACGTTCCCGCCGCCTTCACGAACGCCGGGAACGTCGCCGGTGCCTTCACACCCGCGTTCTTGAACGACGAGACGTTGTACCAGACGGTCGACTTGTTGGCGCCCTTGATCAGGAGCCCGTAGACGTGGCCCTTGACGACGCCGATCTTCGCGATGTCGGGCGGATAGTTCGCGCTCAGGGTCCCCCGCGCATAGTCGATGTTCTTCAGCGCACCCTTCTTCTGAAAGTCGTTCACGAGCCCGGGCTGGGACACCGAGGCGAGGTCCGGCGGCTTGCCGCCCGCGACCGCCGTCGCCAGCACGGTCGGCGTGTTGTCGCCGGTCGACTTGTAGGTGACCTTGATGCCGGGGTTCGCCTTCCGGAAGCCGTCGAGCACCGCGTTGAACGACTTCTCCTCGTCGCCCGTCCACACACCGACGATGTTGATGTTGCCGGAGGCGCTCTTCTTCGCGGGCTTGGCGCTTGCAAGCGCAGTGATTGCGGCGAGCAGCACCACACCGAGCAGCGCCGCGATCACGAGCCTGTGCTTCTTCACGCTTTTGCTCCTTTCGGGGAGTCATAGATTCCGATACCGCTCTGGGGGTCGAAGAAATGCAGTGCGCGGGTGTCGACGACGGCCGACACCTCCTCACCTTGCTTCACGCGCGATCGTGCGCCGAACCTGCCGACGACGACCGCCTCATCCTCACGTACGCCGATCGGCTGCTCGGTGCCTTCGGCGCCGGCGTCCTTCGCGAGCTCACGCGTCTCGTCCGTCTCCGCGTGCGTTCCCTTGATCGCGAAGTGGGCCATGATCTCGGAGCCGAGAGCCTCTCTGAGCTCGAGCCTGCCGCGCAGCTGTCGATCGGCCGGAGCGCCGGTCTCGAGCGCCGCGTCTTCGAGGTCCTCGGGACGGATCCCGATCACCACCTGCTTTCCTTCGTACGCCTTGAGACCCGGGTGGTTCTGGAGGGTTTCGGGCCCGAGGGAGATCTTCTGGTTGCCGATCGTCGCGGCGAGGTCGCCGTTCGACGACTCGATCGTCGTCTCGAGCATGTTCATCGAAGGGCTGCCGATGAAACCGCCGACAAAGAGGTTGACGGGCCGGTCGTAGAGCGTCTGTGGGTCGTCGACCTGCTGCAGTTCGCCCTTGCGCATCACGGCGACGCGATCACCCATCGTCATCGCCTCGACCTGGTCGTGCGTGACGTAGACCGTGGTGACGCCGAGGTCGCTCTGCAGCTTCGCGATCTCCGCGCGCATCTGCACACGCAACTTCGCGTCGAGGTTCGAGAGCGGCTCGTCCATGAGGAAGGCGGCCGGCTGACGGACGATCGCGCGGCCCATCGCGACGCGCTGCCGCTGCCCGCCCGAGAGCGCGCGCGGCTTGCGCTTGAGATACTCGCGGAGCCCCAGGAGGTCCGCCGCGCGCTGCACGCGCTGGTCGATCTCCTCTTTCGACATCTTCTTCAGCCGCAGGCCGAACGCGATGTTCTCGTAGACGGAAAGATGCGGGTAGAGCGCGTAGCTCTGGAACACCATCGCGATGTCGCGGTCGCGCGACGGGACGTGGTTCACGACCCGTTCGCCGATCTTGAGCACGCCCTCCGAGATGTCCTCCAGGCCCGCGACCATCCGCAGCGCCGTCGTCTTGCCGCAGCCCGACGGCCCGACGAGGACCATGAACTCCCCGTCGCGGATGTCGAGGTTGATGTCGTTCACGGCACGCGTGCCGTCCGGATAGATCTTGCTGACCCTTTCGAACGCGACCTGCGCCATCCCTACACCCCACTGTCGATGGAGAAACGGTCGAAGCGACGCGAGTTTACGACTTTGCCGCGGGCCGTGCGCTCAGGCCGCGAGCTGTTCCGCCGCGGGCTCTGCACGGAGGCGCCGCGGAGTGAACCGCCTCGGCGGCTTGACGGCTGCGGCCCCTGCCACCGTCATCACGAGCCCGGCCACGCCGGCGACGGCGAACGCGAGTCCTGTCCCGCCGCGGTCGCACATCCAGCCGACGAGGACGGCGCCGAGCGGCGCGAGCCCGTTCCAGGCGTAGAAGTAGAGGCCGAGCACCCGGCCCCTCATGTGGTCGGGGCTCGCGAGCTGGATGACCGCGTTCGAGTTCGCGGTGTAGCTCGTGAAGAAGACGCCGCAGACGAAGAGCAGGACGCCCGCGATCAGGGTCGAGCTCGCCGGGGCGATCAGCAGCTCGGAGACGGCGAAGCCGCCGGCCCCGACGAACATGACCCGCCAGGTCGCCCGTGCGAGCGCGGCCGCCGAGAGAGCTCCGACGAGCGCGCCCGCGCCGAAGCAGGCCGAGATGATCCCGAACGTGCGCGGCCCCGCGTCGAGCGTGTTCTTGGCGAGCAGCGGCAGGAGGATGTTGAAGTTGAAGCAGATCGAGGCGAAGACGACCATCATCGCGAGGACGACGAGCACGGTGCGGTTGTGCACGGCGTACGAGAAGCCCTCGCGCGTCCCGCGCCAGAGCGTCGGCTTCCTGCGGTCGACGAGCGGGTAGAGCTCGGAGACGCGCATCGCGAGGAGGCCGCCGAGCACGGCGACGAAGCTCAGCGTGTTGATCGCGAAGCACCAGCCCGACCCGACGGCCGCGATCAGGATCCCGGCGAGCGCCGGGCCGACGATCCGTGCCGTGTTGAAGAGGCTCGAGTTGAGGGCGATCGCGTTCGGCAGCTCATCGCGGCCGACCATCTGGAACGTCAGGTTCTGGCGCGACGGCGCGTCGAAGACGAGCGCGGAGCCGGCGAGCGCCGCGACCGCGTAGACCTCCCAGAGCTGCACCGCGCCGAGCAGCGTGATCAGGGCGAGCGCGCCCGAGAACGCCATCTGCACCGTCTGGGTCACGATCACGGTGCGGCGGTTGTCGAAGCGGTCGGTGACGACGCCGGCGAACAGCCCGAGCAGCGTGAAGGGCCCGAAGCGGCAGACGGCGAGGAGGCCGACGGCGAGGCCGCGCGAATGGGGGGTCGGCGCGAGCTGCACGACGAGCCAGGCCATCGCGATGTTCTGCATCCACGTGCCGGCCACCGAGGTGAGCTGGCCGAAGAAGAAGAGGCGGTAGTTCCGGTGGCGCCTCAGCGACGCGAACGTGCGCCGCGAGGCGAGCTTCAGGAGCGTCACTCGTCGCCCAGCAATCGCTCCAGCGCGTCGATCGACCGTTCGATGTCTTCCCGCTCCTCCGGCTCCAGCTGTTCGAGGCGCGCCACGAGCCAGGCGTTCCGCTTGTTCCGCACCGACTTCAGCACCTTCTCGCCCTCGGGCGTCAGGTAGAGGCCGATGCGGCGGCGGTCGCTCGCCCGCGTGCGCTCGATCAACTGCGCCGCCTCGAGCCGGACGAGCTGCCCGGACATGCCCGGCGCCGAGACGCGCTCGCGCTCGGCCAGCTCCGTCGCGGTGATCCCGGGCGTGTGCTTGATCGAGGCGAGCAGGGAGACCTGGCCGCCCGTCACGCCGAGCGAGTGGATCTCGCGACGCAGCTCCCGCGCGAGGCGCAGCAGCACGGGCCGCAACCGGCCGGCGATCGTCATCGGGTCGTTAACCACGCGAATCATTAACCATGTTAACGATACCTCAGAAGTGCCAGGTGCCGTCGGAGACGAGCGGCACGCGGCGCCCGGACTGCGTCACGCCGTCGGCGTTCAGCGCGTCGGTGCCGATCATCACGTCGATATGCGTCTTGGAACGGTTGACGCCGTAGCGCTTCCGGCCGATCGGCACGGTGCGTGTCTTCGCGAACCCCGAGCCGAACGCCATGTGCGCGGCCGCGTTCTCGTCCAGGAGGCCGTTGTAGTAGATGAGGCCGGTCTGGCCGATGCGCGACGACGCGTCGACGAGCGCGATCTCGCCGAGCCGATCGGCGTTCGGGATCGCCGCGAGGTAACGGGCGAGCCAGTCGCGGTCCGACTCGCGCCTCGCCTTGAGCCGTACGAGCCGCCCGCCGCGGAACTCGCCCGAGAGGTTCTCGATCACGCGGCCGCCGAAGCTGCGCGGGCGCGAGCAGCGGAACACGCCCTCGGTCGCCGCGGCGTCCGGCGAGATGAAGCACTCCTCGGTCGGGACGTTCATCGCGATCTGCCGGCCCCAGTGGTCGCGTTCGCCGCCGCCTCGCCACATCGAGTACGGCCCGATCTTCAGGCGCAGGTCGGTGCCGTCGTCCTTGACGTGCACCTCCTTCAGGTCGAGCTTCGTCAGCCGCGTCGCGCGCCGGCGAAGTGCCGCGAGATGCTCGGTCCAGCCCTTGTGGCCGGGGGGATCCTTCGGGCCGAGGCGGCAGAACGACAGGATGTCCCGGCCGAGCCTGCGCTTCGCCTGCGTGGGCTCGAGCTCCGGGTAGACGCGCGCGGCCCAGTCGTCGGTCGGCCACGCGCAGATCGTGCCGCGCAGGCGGCCTTCGCGGCGTATCCGGGCCATCTCGGGCCCCGCGGCGAGCCGCTTCGATTCCTCTGCGACGCGCTCGGGCGGCAGGCCGGCGACGACGTCGAGCTCGTTCTCGCCCATCACCTGGACGAGCGCGACGTTCTCTCTGCCGAGCGCGCGCATCCGCTCGCGCTGCCAGGACGTCCGCTTGCCGAGCGCCGCCTTCGAGGCGTGGCGGATACGCGCCGCGTAGACAAGTGGATCGTCGTACTCGACGTCGACGGCCGCCGCGCCCGCGCGATAGGCGGCCTCGGAGACGGCGACCGCGAGCTCGCGGTGCGCAATGTTCACGCGTTGCACGAGGACGTCGCCGCGCCGGAAGGCGATACAGCCCCGCACGATCAGCTCGGCGTAGCGGCGCAGCTCGGCTGCGGTCAACGGGCCGTCGGGCATCCCGCCAGACCGTAATGGGTACCGTCACCGCATGCCGAACCCGCTGGAGTCCCTGAAGGCGCTGGGCGACCAGCTGCGCGCACAGATCGGCGAGGAGCTCGACCTCGACGCACTGCGGCGGCAGGAGCCCCCGCGGCCGCTCGAAGAGCTGCTCGGCGAGCTCGACGAGCTGCCGGGGCTCGAGCTCGTGAAGGAGCAGGTGCGGGCGCTTGTCGCGTTTCTGCGTGTGCAGGCGCGGCGCAAGGAGGCCGGTCTCCCGGAGGTGGCGACGACCCAGCACCTCGTCTTCCTCGGCAACCCGGGTACGGGGAAGACGACGGTCGCTCGGCTGCTCGCGCAGATGTACCGCTCGATGGGCCTCCTGCGGCGGGGCCACCTTGTCGAGGTCGACCGTGCGGGGCTCGTCGGTCAGTACGTGGGGCTGACCGCGGTGAAGACCGACCGCGTCGTGCGCAAGGCACTCGACGGCGTGCTGTTCGTCGACGAGGCGTACGCGCTCTCGCGGGAGGCGGAGCGGCTCGACTTCGGCGACGAGGCGATCGAAACGCTGCTCAAGCGGATGGAGGACAACCGCCACCGGCTCGTCGTGATCGTCGCCGGCTACCCGCGGCTGATGCGTCGCTTCCTCGAGTCCAATCCGGGGCTGCGGTCGCGCTTCTCGCGCGAGATCGAGTTCCCGGACTACTCGACCGACGACCTCGTCGAGATCTTCCGCCGCTTCGCGGGCGAGGCGGAGTACACGCTCGGCGAAGGCGCCGAGGACGCGCTCCGCGTGATCTTCCACAACGCCGAGCGTGACGAATCGTTCGGCAATGCGCGCTTTGCGCGGACGTTGTTCGAGCAGTCGTTGAACGCGCAGGCCCTGCGGCTCGGGGAGGGAGACGTCGAGCAGCTGTCGCCGGCGGAGCTGATGTGCCTGAAGCCGGAGGACCTGGTCGCGGGCGCGCGTTCGCTCGGCGAGGAGCCGGTGCCGCCGCCGCGCGGCGGCTGGTTCACGCGGCGGCGCTGACGCGCACGAGCGCGGCTACGACCTGCGGGTCGAATTGCGTCCCCGCACAGCGCTGCATCTCGGCGAGTGCCTCGTCCTCGCTGCGCCCCTTCCGGTAGGGCCGGTCGGTCGTCATCGCGCTGAACGCGTCGCAGGCGCAGACGATGCGCGCGACGAGTGGGATCGCGTCGCCCGCGAGCCGGTCCGGGTAGCCCTTGCCGTCCCAGTGCTCGTGGCAGGAGCGGACGAGCCGGCCGACGTGGCCGAGCAGCCCTCCGACGCGCTCGAGCATCTCCTCGCCGATGATCGTGTGTGTCTCGATCACCGCGCGCTCTTCGGCGTCGAGCTTGCCCGGCTTGTTGATGATCTCGGCGGGGATGCGGATCTTGCCGACGTCGTGCAGGAGCGCGACGAACTCGGCGTCGCGCCGGTCGGCCTCGCTGAGCTTCAGCTCGTCGGCGACGCCGAGCACGAGGTCGACGACATGGCGGCTGTGACTGCCGGTGTACGCGTCGTCGGCCTCGACGACATCGCCCAGCAGGAACGCGGTGCCACGATACGCGTCGCTCAGCTCGAGCGCGTGGTCGAGCCGCCGTTGCCGTTCGCCCGAGAAGAAACGGAGGAGCGCGACGAGCGGCAGGACGAGCACCGCGAGCTCGGCGTGGTCGCGCACGCTGAAAGCGACCGCGAGGCCGACAGGTGCGAGTGCGAGGTCGACCGAGTAGACGAGCCAGATGAAGCTCAGGATCGTCCGCGGACCGATGCGGTGCGCCATGCCGCTGATCAGCGAATGCGCGAGATCGAAGGCGAACTGCGCGAGCACCGCTGCGACGTAGACCGGCCAGGCCGACCAGCGCAGCGGGAGGCCGCCCGCGAGGGAGAGGACGAGCGCCGGGCCGAGGGCGTGCGCGGCAGTCGAGACCGCCGGCAGGACGCGGGCGGGATCGCGCCAGGGGAGCGGTCGGCTCCACATCGTCCGCGCGAGGAGCGCCGTTGCGACCGCGAGCGGCACCGTGCCGATCGGCAGCGCGAACAGCATCGGCACGAGCACGAGCTGCGTCGGAATGGCCGAGCCGATCCCGACCTCGAATTCGACACGCGAGATGCCGGTGTAGAGCGCGACGAAGAGCGCGAACTTCCACCACGCGAACGCGGGGCCTCCGTGCAGCGCGAGGGCGGCGACGCAGGCTGCGAGGACGAGCGGCGTCCACGCGGCGTAGACGAGCCGCGCGTGTCTCTCCACGCCGCGCTCGTCGCGCTCACGCGCGCCTCGGACCAGGGTCTCGTCGTGCGAGACCGATGCCGCAGTCGTCGTCACCTACGGATCATCGGTGAGGTTCTGGGGCGCCGATTCCCTCGATCGGGGGATCACGCGGGGTTCCTGGTCACCCAGGCGGGTGATGCGCCCCGCGCAGTTCCGACGAGGATGAGTTGCACAATTCTGCGGACAAGGTTCGGGAGGGCATACATGCGGCGGTTGGCAATGCTTCTGGTGGTGGTCGTAGCGACGGCGCTCGCGTCGACCGCCGGGTCGGCGAAAGCGGGGAGGGCGGGGCTCATCACCGGGCTTCTGGGCGGGGGCTGCGGCGTGACCGCGCCGGTGTTCGCGCCCTGGGGCGACTTGGCGGGCTACTACTTCGCCCCGAACGGCGGCTTCGAGAGCGGTTCGAAAGGGTGGGCGCTCGGCGGCGGTGCGTCCGTCGTGACGCAGGCCAACGAGCCGTGGTACCTCGCCGGCTTCGGGTCGCACGCGCTGCAGATCCCAACGGGCGGCAGCGCTGCGATCAACGTTTGCTACGGCGCGACGTATCCCGGCGTGCGCTTCTTCGCCAGCGGTGAGAACGGCCCGGCGGTCGTGCACGTGCGCGTCGTATCGCACAGCTTGCTCGGCGTGCTCTCGGTGCTCGACGGCGGCACGTTCCGCGCCGATCAGGGTTGGAGCCCCTCGCCCAAGGTCTCGACGCTCTTCAGCGCGCTTGCCGCGCCGCTCGGAACGAAGACGATGCAGCTGCAGTTCTCGGTCGAGAGCGGCAGCGCGCAGATCGACGACGTCTTCGTCGATCCGCTGCTCGTTCGCTCGTAGGGGAGCCCGATATATACGCTCCGCCGCGTGGAGCCGCTCAACGTCTGGGACTACGAGCGGCTCGCGGCGGAGCGTCTTTCGGTCGGCGCGCACGGGTACTACGCGGGCGGCGCCGACGACGAGGTGACGCTGCGCGACAACGTCGAGGCGTTCCGCCGGTGGCGGCTGCGTCCGCGGATGCTCGTCGACGTCGCGACGTGCACGACGGCGACGACGGTGCTCGGGCACGACGTCTCGATGCCGCTGCTCGTCGCACCGGTCGCGTTCCAGCGCGTGGCGCATCCGGACGGAGAGGTGGCGATGGCGCTGGCGGCGAAGGCGGCCGGGACGATCATGTGCCTGTCGACGCTCTCGACCTCGACTCCGGCCGAGATCGCGGCCACCGAGGCGCCGCGGTGGTTCCAGCTCTACGTGTTCCGCGACGAGGGGATGACGCGCGACCTGATCGCGCAGGCGCGCTCGGGCGGCTTCGGCGCGCTCGTGCTGACGATCGACGCGCCGACACGTGGGAACCGCGAGCGCGACGTGCGGACGGCGTTCGCGATCCCGGAGGACCTGCGCATCGCCGCGTTCGGCCGCGGTGGTATGACGCCGCAGCAGGTCTTCGACGAGGTCTCGCCGTCCCTGACCTGGCACGACCTCGAGCGGTTGTGCAGCGAATCGGGTCTTCCCCTCCTCGTCAAGGGGGTGCTGACCGCGGAGGACGCGAAGCTCGCATGCGAGCACGGCGCGCACGGCGTCGTCGTGTCGAACCACGGCGGCCGCCAACTCGACGGCGTGTCGGCGACGATCGACGTGCTCGAGGAGGTGGTCGAGGCGGTCGACGGCCGGATCGAGGTGCTCGTGGACGGCGGCGTCCGCCGCGGGACGGACGTCGTGAAGGCGCTCGCTCTCGGCGCGCGCGCCGTGCTCGCCGGCCGCGCCCCGCTCTGGGGCCTCGCGGTCGACGGCGAAGCGGGCGCGCGCCGGGTCCTCGAGCTGTTGCGGCGGGAGATTCTGAGCGCGCTGCAGCTCGTCGGCTGCAGCTCGCCGGCCGACGTCACGCGCGACCGGGTCACCCGCGCCCCCGCGGCGCGCTGAAACGCCGGCCACCTGTCTCTTCGGGACGCGCCCCCGCCTCTGACACCGGACACGCCTCGAACCGCCACGGCCGGCAGAGGCCCTCCGCGCAGGATCGCCTTGCTCAGAGCGGCCGCCTGGCACTTCGAGGCGTGTCCCTGCGTCTGACCCGGGAACGTCCGTCGAGGACAAGCGGCCCGGCTACTCCGGGCACGTCCGGCGTCAGAGCACGGGGTTGCCTGAAGCAGACAGGTGCACGGTCTACCCTGGAGGGCGTGAGAGGGGTGCTCGTCGTGCTGGTGCTGGCGGTTGCCGGGGCTGTGCTGCTGCCTCGGGCCGGGCACGCGGACGGGCCCGCGAACTGCGGGCTGCCGGCGAAGGGGCCTTTGTGGGTGGACTACGCGGGCCACGACGCGCCGATCAGGCCGAAGCCCGGGATGGTGCTGGCGCTCTCGTCGGGCACGGTCGTGCCCGCCGCGATGCGCGCGGCGGGGGCCGCGACGATCTTCTTCGACCTCCACCTCAACGACCGGGTCGGCACGCCGTCCAAGCCGGCCGACCCGGCGACGATCCCTGACAAGGCGAAGCGCGAGTTCGACTTCGCGGTCGCCGTCTCGGGGTGCGCGACTCCGCTGATCGCGGAGAACGAGCTCTTCGGCGCGCAGACCGTCACGCCGTGGAGTGCGACGAACGCTCAGTACCGCGCGAACGTGCTGCTGCTCCTGCAAGAGCTCGACAAGCTAGGCGCGACGACTGCGCTCACGATCGCGAATCCGCCGTACACGGGCGGCGACGCCGCGGAGTGGTGGCGGCAGACGGCGCAGGCAGCGATCCTCGTGCGCCAGGTCTACTTCACCGCCCCCGGGCCGAAGGGACTCTTCGCAGCCGGGCCGGAGCGGGCGAGCCGCGCGATGCGCCAGGGGATGCGCGGGCTCATCTCGCGCTTCGCCTCGATCGGCATTCCCGCGGGCCGGGTCGCGCTCGAGCTCCAGTTCCAGTCCGCGCCGGGCCAGGGCGGGCGCCAGGGTCTGCAGCCCAAGTCGGCGTGGCTCGAGATCGTGAAGCTCGAAGCGCTCGCGGCGAAGCAGGTGGCTGCGGAGACGCACATCCAGGGCGTCTGGTCGTGGGGCTGGCCGAGCTTCTCGGTCGCCGGCGTCGATCCCGACAAGCCCGCGGCCGCCTGTGTGTACCTCTGGGCGCGCGACTCGAACCTGTGCGACGGCCCCGCCCTCGCCGGGCCGGGCTTCAACGCGTCCCTCACGGAGGGCCAGATCAACCTGCCGAACGGCGTGCGCTGCACGCTCGGCGACCGCCGCATCATGAAGAGCGACGTCGCGCGCGCCGCACTCCTGACCGGCGACCGCGACTCGGCAGCGACGGCGCTCTTGCAACGCGAGGTGCTGCGTGCCGAGAGCCCGATCGACCCCATTACGGTGCTCGCCGCCGAGCATGCGATCGTGCGCGACCGCTTCGGCGGCAGCAGCAGCCGTTATCGCGCCGCTCTCAGCGGCGCGCACGTGACGCTCCAGGACGCGCGCGCGATCATCGCGGACCGGCTCGCGCGCGATCGCGTGCAGGAACGCTTCCGTCCGAAGTCCCCCACCGCGACGCAGATCGCCGACTTCACCGCGACGTACGCCGCGACCCGCGTGCGCCTCGTCGAGGTCGACCCGGAGGCGCCGTGGATGGGCGGTGCGGTCCGGGGGTTCGCGGTCGAGACGATCGCACCCGAAGAGGTGTTTTCGCTGCGCCAGAGCCGGAAGACGACGATCGACACCATCGACGGACGGTTCACGGTGCGCGCGCTCGGCCCGGCGATGCCGCTGCTCGCCCTCTCACCGAAGCAGTCCGCGACCGTCGCGCGCGAGGTGCTGGGGCGCTTCGCGAAGCTGGATGTCTACGAACGATGGCTCCGCGCGCGCGAGATCGGCCTGCTGGCGAACGCGGTCTGCATTCGCGATGCCCTGCCCGCGCGGGGCGACGTCGATCTCTCCGCCTCGGTGCCCTTCCTCGGCGCCTGATCCGGCGCTACGGTGAGCCGGGCGATGACGACGCTCGTGTCTCGCCTGCCGCTCCGCCCGGCGCTGCGGCTCGACCGGCCGAGTGCCCTCGCCGCACTGCTCGGCACGCTGCTCGTCGCCCCCGTCGCCGCGGTCAACGGAGGCTACTCGCCGACCTCGTGGGGCTGGATCTCGCTCGGCCTGGCCTGGGCGTCGATCCTCGCGCTCGCACTCGTCCCCGACGTCTCGATCGGATTGCCCGAGGCGGTTGCCGTCGCAGCATTCGGCGGACTGGTCGCTTGGTCGCTGGCCTCGGTCGTCTGGAGCGGCGACGTGGGGGCGACGCTCCTCTCCACCGAGCGGTTGCTCGTTTACGCGACCGCGCTCGCGGCGGCTGCCGTCCTGGTGCGCGCGTCCGCGTACCGCGCGCTGGTCGCAGGGGTCTGGGCCGGGACGACGCTCGTCTGCGGGTACGGCGTGCTCACGCGCCTGTACCCCGACCGCTTCCTCGGGAGCGACGCGATCGCCGGCCGCCGGCTTGCGCAACCGGTCGGCTACTGGAACAGCCTCGGCCTGCTCGCAGCGGTCGGGATCCTCGTCGCTCTGGGGCTCGTCGCAACGACGCGCTCGCGGGCGCTCGCCGGAGCGGCCGCGGCCAGCCTCGTCCCGCTCTCGCTCGCGCTCTACTTCACGTACAGCCGCGGTGCGACGATCGCGCTCGCGGCGGGCGTCGTCGTCGTGCTCGCCCTCGATCCGCGGAGGCTGCATTTCGCGCTCGTCGCCGCCGTGACGATCGCGGCACCTGCGGCGGCCGTGCTGAAGGCCGCGCACCTCCACGCCTTGACGACTGTCGGCGCTGGCGTTTCGGAGTCCTCGAGCGCAGGGTCGACGCTGCTGCGCGTCGCGCTGCTCGCAGCGGCGCTCGCGGCGATCGCCGGAGCGCTGCTCGCCGAGGCCGACCGGCGGGTCGACGTGCCGGATGCCGCCCGGCTCGCGTTCGCGGTGCTCGTCGTGGCCGCGATCCTCGCGGCGCTTGCGGCCGTCTCCGTGCGTTACGGCAGTCCGTCCGCGGTCGCGAAGCGCGCGTGGCATTCCTTCACCGCGAAGCCGCCGAAGCACGCAGGCGCAAACCTCAACAGGCGCCTGCTCACGCTGTCGAACAACGGGCGGCTCACGCTGTGGCGGGTTGCGTGGCGCGACTTCCGCGCGCATCCGGTGTCCGGCTCCGGCGCCGGGACGTACTACACGGTCTGGGTGCACGACAGACCCGACGGCACGCAGGTCAGGAATGCGCACAGCCTGTACCTGGAGACGCTCGCCGAACTCGGTCTCC
>JABFWJ010000235.1 GCA_013362295.1 Thermoleophilia bacterium | reverse complement strand
GCCGCGATCGCCGCTGCTGCGACCGCGAGCCTGCGCGCGCGGCGGTGCTTGCGCAGCGGCCGCGACACGATGCGCGTCGCGGCCAGCGCGGTACGGCCGAGCGTCAGCGCGACGGCTGCGAGCGTCAGCAGCAGCACGAGGATCTGGAGCACCGACAAGGTCAGTGTCGTCAGATCGCGGTGCGCGAGCGCGGCGCCGATGCGAACGCTCTGCATGCGGAGCGACAGGTTCGCGAAGGCCAGGAGATGCGGAACGCTCCGTGCGATCAGGGCGAGCAGCAGGAGCATGGCGGGGAAGAGGGTGAGCACGTACGCGCTGACGACGACGCGGACCCAAGGCTTCAGCTCGGCCACGCGCGGCTCCGGCGCGCGGTCCGGGATCAGGCTGAGCAGGACGGGCCGGAGCCGGGAGAGGATGTCCGGCACGCCCGTGAGGTCGGTGAGCACGTAGTACCCGTCGAAGCGTCCCCACGGAACGAGCTGATTCATGATCTGCACCTGCTCGAATGCGACGACGAGGAGCAGCGGCTCGAAGCCCGTCCGGAAGTACGCGGCCGCCGCACCGAGCGCGAAGAGCGCGTTGAAGTAGACACCGCCGAGGTCGGTCCGCAGCCGCCCGACGCGATCCAGCCGATACGCGTCGGTCACGTCGGTGTAGAAGGCGGGCCAGACGAAGTAGAGACCGACCCCCATCGCGCCGGGTCGCGCGCCGCCGTACCGGCAAGCCGCGGCGTGGCCGAGCTCGTGGAAAGCGGTCGACGCGATCATCAGCGCGAACAGGAGCAGCAGAAGCGCCGGCCGCGAGAACAACTCGACGATCGCGCCGTGCAAGCCGTGATGGAAGAGCCAGACGTCGATCGCGACGAGCCACGCAATCGCGGCGCCCACGAGCAGGGGCGCGAACAGCGGCCGTAGGAGCGCGGCCAGCGGCCGGACCACGGCCGGCGGGACGACGGCCGAGCGCATGGTGAGTGCGAGCGGGCCCCCCGGCGCGCGCTCATCGCCCGTCGGGCCGTCGCCGAGGACGCCGAGCGGCTGCAGCTTCTGCTCGATCAGGTACGCGACGTTCGCCGCGCTGATTCGGCGCCCATAGGCGCCGCTCACCTCGTCGGCGATGCCCGCGTGGTCGCGCTCGCCGTCGCACGAGCCGGCGACGAGGTACAGCAGCCGGGTCAGCTGCAGGACGCGCCCATCCGCGCGGCGGATGATGTACGGCGTCTCGCGGAAGCCGGAGCCGCGGTACTCGCCGATCAGCTCGGCGCCGGGAGCGAGCTGCGGGTGCGGCCGGTGTGCGCGATGCGTCCGCGCGCGGTTGATCGCTTCGGCTTTCATCGTCCTCCTTTGTTCGTGTCAGCCGGCGGGGAGGGATGGCGGCCCACCCCTCCCCGCCCGCCGCCGTTCGGCGTCAGATGCGCGCCGTTCAGATGCCCTGCGTGATCGGTGCGTACTGCTGCGCGTTCGCGACAGCGACCGCTCCGTCACTGAGGACGTTGAGCGCGACTGCCGCGTTGATCGGCGCCGCGATGTTGGCGTTGACGAGCCCCATCGCCGCGCGATCGGGCAGCGCCTCGATCGAGTGCGATTCGAGCTCGTGCATGGTCAGTTCGTGCATGGTTCCTCCTTGGTCATCGGGTTACAGGCCGGTCGTCCCGGCGAGCGGGTTCGCCGTCAACATCCCCTGGTTGATCGGGGTCTGCTGCTGGGCGTTGGCGCCTGCGAGCGCGCCGTCGGACAAGACGTTCGCCGCGATCGCCGCGTTGATCGGAAGCGCGAGGTTCGCGTTGACGAGCGACATCGCCGCCCGCTCGGGCAGCGTCTCGATCAGCTCGGCCTCCAGGTCGGCGGTCGTGAGTTCGTATGTGGACAAGCGTGTCACCTCCTTGATACACGTGAGCTTCTAGATGAGACAGTGATGTCCCATTCTGAGAAAGCTAAACTCTCCCTGCGACAACAATGTCCCCAGCCGCACCGAGCCTTCGTGATCGCGTCGCCGCCGCCATCCTCGATGCCGCGGCGAGCGTGCTCGCGCGCCCCGGCGGCGAGCAGGCGAGCATGAACGACGTCGCGCTCGCGGCGGGACTCGCGCGCGCGACCGTCTACCGCTACTTCCCGAATCGCCAGGCTCTGCTCGACGAGCTGGCGCGCCGCGCGGTGCGGGAGGCAGGCGATCGCCTGGCAGATGCGCAGCTCGACGATGTCCCGGTCGAAGAGGCGCTCGCGCGCGCCGTGCGTGCGCTCGCGGCGGTCGGCGACCGGCTCGTGATCGTCGAGCGCGAGCGTGTCCGGCCCGAGCCCGCCGAGTTCGAGCGCGCCGTCGTCGAGCCGCTGAGCCGGCTCTTCGACCGCGGACGGGCGGCAGGTGAGATCCGCACCGATGTCCCGACGTCGTCGCTCGGCGAGTCCCTCGTCGGGCTCGTCGTCAGCGTCCTGCGCTCCACCCCTTCGCTCGGCGTGGAGGCGACGACCGCCCTGGTGGCGAGCCTCTTTCTCGACGGCGCCCGCGCGCGGGCCGCCCGGCCGCCGGAAACCTGAAGTCGCACGCTTGCGATTCGCACGGACGGGCAAAAGGCGGGATGATGGAGCACGCAGCGGAATCCGTGCCGCACGTCCGCCTGCCCGAAGTCGACTCGCGGCTGCTCCGCGAGCTCGTCGAATACCTGCGGCAGCGACGGACCGAGCTACGGCAGGAATGGGTGCGGCGGATCACGGACGCGCAGCTGCTCGGCGTCATGACGCCGGAGGAGATCTTCCTCGAGGTGACGGCGGTCTACGACAATTACGTCGACGCCCTCGAGACCGGCAGCGTCGAGACTCTGCAGGACTACGCACGCGATCTGTCCGAGCGGATCATCCGCCGCGGCGTCGAGACGCACGAAGTGCTCGGGATCGTGCTGCTCCTGCGCGACGTCCTCGCGCGCTCGCTGTTCGTCCACTACCAGCACGATCCGGACGTGCTGAACCGCATCCTCGACGCCTACGAGCCCGCCGCCAACCGGATCGCCGTGACAGTCGGCGTCAGCTTCGTCGAGGAGCGTGAACGCGTGATCCGCGAGCAGCAGGCGGCGATCCGTGAGCTGTCGACGCCGGTGCTCCAGGTCCGCGAACGGCTGGTGATCCTTCCGATCATCGGCGTGCTCGATTCCCAGCGGGCGCGGCAGCTCACCGAGCAGCTGCTGATGACGATCCAGGCAAACCGTGCGAAGGTCGTCGTGATCGACATCACCGGCGTCGCGAGCATCGACATGACGGTTGCGAACCACCTCGTGCAGACCGTCAAGGCGTCGCGGCTGATGGGCGCGAGCGCGATCATCACGGGCCTCTCGTCGGAGATCGCCCAGACGCTCGTAGACCTCGGCGTCGACCTGAGCATGATGAAGACGGTCGGCGACCTCCAGGGGGGTCTCGAGGAGGCGGAGCGCCTGCTCGGGTACAAGGTGATCCAGGCCGGGGACGAATGACCGAGATCTCGTGTCCGTCCCGATCCTGAAGCAGGGCGACTACCTGATCGCGTCGATCCAGTCGGCGCTGACCGACAGCGAGGTGCTCAAGTTGCGCGACGACCTCGCCGACCGCGTCGGAAACTTCCGCTCGCGCGGGATCGTGATCGACGTCACTGCGGTGGACGTCATCGACTCGTTCGTCGCGCGTTCGCTGCAGACGATCGCCTCCACGGCGAAGTTGCGCGGAGCCGAGACAGTGCTCGTGGGCATCCAACCCGACGTCGCCGTCGCGATGGTGCAGTTCGAGCTCAGCCTCGATCCGCTCCTCACCGCGCTCGATCTCGAGGAAGGGATCGCAGCGCTCCGGCGCTCGACGGGGGGAGTCGATGAGGATGGCCGATGAGAGGCGCGTCCCGATCGTTTCCGACGACGACATGGTGACGGCGCGCGCCGAGGGGCGAGCCCTCGCCGCTCACCTCGGCTTCTCACGAACCGATGCGACGCTCGTCGCGACGGCGATCTCGGAGATCGCGCGCAACATCGTCGTCCACGCGCACGACGGCGAGATCGTCCTGACGCCGGTGTACGGCGACTCTCGGTACGGCCTCGTCGTGGTCGCCCGCGACCGCGGCCCGGGCATCCCGGACGTCGAGGCGGCGATGCAGGACGGCTACGGGTCGTCGAACGGGCTCGGCCTCGGACTGCCCGGGGCGAGGCGCCTGATGGACGAACTGCACGTGGAGTCGGAGGTCGGTCGGGGGACGACCGTAACGATGAAGAAGTGGCGTGATCGCGATGAGCTGGAGCGGCTCCGCGAGCGGCGGAGCGATTCCCGATGAGCGTCGGCACGAGCCGCGTCCTCGATTGGGCGATCGCCTCCCGGCCGGCGCAGGGACAGACCGTCTCCGGCGACGCAGCAGTCGTCTCGTCCGCCGGCGACAGCACGCTCGTCGCCGCCGTCGACGCACTCGGCCACGGCCCCGAGGCTGCTCACGCCGCCGCCGTCGCGGTCTCGATCCTCGACGAGTCCGCAGGTGACCAGCTCGCCTCGGTGATCGTCCGCTGCCACGAAGCCCTGCGCGCGACGCGCGGCGCGGCGATCAGTGCCGCGTCGGTTTCCGATTCGACGGGGACGATCACCTGGATCGGAGTCGGGAACGTGGAGGGGCGGCTCGTCCGCCGGCCCCGCGACACGTCGCCGGAGGAGGTCCTGCTCGGCAGCGGCATCGCGGGGGCAGTTCTGCCGCCGCTCGCGCCGGCGACGTTGACGGTTGCGCGCGGAAACCTACTCGTGTTCGCAACGGACGGGATCGACGGCAGCTTCGCCGACTCTCTCGACGTGTCGGGGCCTACGCAGCAGATCGCGGACGGCATCCTTGCCGACCACGGCAAGCCTGCCGACGACGCACTCGTCGTCGTCGCGCGCTTTCTGGGAGGCCCGCGATGACGGTCGTGCGTAGCAAGTTCGCCGATGCATATCTGACGGCGCTCGAGTCGTACCGGGCTGCCGCGACGGAGTCTGCGCTGCGGGTGGCCTACGAGCTCGGCCGCGAGGCGGTCGCGCGTGGGTTGAGCGTGCTCGACCTCGCGGCGGTCCACCACCAGGCACTGCTTCGCACGCTGGCGGGAACGACGACCGGCGCCGAAGCAGAGCGCGCGGCCGCGTCGGCGTCCGACTTCTTCCTCGAGAGCCTGTCGGCATTCGAGATGGTGCAACGCGGATTTCGCGAGGCGCGCGAAGCGGCGCACCTCGAGCAGCGGCAGACGCTGATGCTGCGCCGGCTCTCGTCGTTCCTCGCCGACACGTCACTCGCTCTGGGCGGCTCGGGCGCGCTCGAAGAGGTCCTGCAGCTCGTCGCCGAACAGGCTCGAGAGCTCGTCGGCGCGTCGTGGTCACTCGCCTGCCTCGCCGTCGACGGCGAATCGCC
>JABFWJ010000332.1 GCA_013362295.1 Thermoleophilia bacterium | reverse complement strand
GACGCGCCGCACGGATCGTCGGGAAGGCGACGATCGAGGTCGGCGGACGGGTCGTCTATCGGGGCCGGCCCGCCGCCGGCCCGCTCGGACTGGTCGACTGGGCGCCCGACGGCCGCTGGCTGTTCTTCTATCTCGACCCCTTCGGGTCCTCGTCGATCGCCGCGGACGGGCTGGAGCTACAGGCGCTGCGCGTCTCCGACGGCCGGGTCGTCCACGTCGCGAAGATGCTCCTCTACCGCGACTACTGGAGCTGGTGCGGCCGGGCGCTCGTGCTCACCGCGGGGGAGAACCGGATTGCGACCCACGGGAAGCGCCTGCTCGTTGCGCGGGCGCCCGACTGGCGACCGCACGACCTGTGGCGCGATCGTCGCCGCGCCTTCGGCTCCGTGGCGTGCAGGCCCGACGGCGCGGCCGCCGCCGTGCTCTCGCAGCGCGACAGGGATGACGCACAGTTCTTCCACACGCGCTGGCAGCTGTGGCGGGTGGGGCTCGACGGCGCCCGGCAGCTGCTCGATGATCCGCCGGTGGGGACCGCGGACGAGTCGCCGAAGTGGTCCCGCCGCGGCGACGCGCTGCTCTTCGTGCGCGAGCGGCAGGGCGTCGGGCGGCTGATGCTCTCGCGCGGCGGGCGCAGCGTGGGGCCGTTTGCGAACCTCGGCTTCAGCCTCGGCTACTACGGACACCACGACTGGTGGGCCGGCGCCGTCTGGACTGCGGGCGCGTAGCCTTCACCGCGTGACCGTGCGCGTTCGTCTCTTCGCCGGCCTCCGGGAACGGGCCGGCTGGTCGCAACGCGACGTCGACGCCGCGACGGTGGGCGACGTCTGGAACGCACTCGAGCTCGGCACGGAGCCCGACGGGTTGCTCTACGCCGTCAACAAGGAGTACGCGACCCGCGACCGCGCCCTCGCGGACGGTGACGAGGTCGCGCTGATCCCGCCGGTCTCCGGGGGCGCCTTCCTGCTCTGCGACGAGCCGCTCTCGCTCGATCGCGTCGTCGACGAGGTGCGCGACGAGGAGGCCGGCGCGATCGCGACGTTCACCGGCACGACGCGCGTCCACTCGCGCGGCCGCACCGTCACCCACCTCGACTACGAGGCATACGAGGGCATGGCGGAGCACGTGATGGAGGAGATCGCCGACAGCCTGAACGCGCGCTACGACCTCAACGCGGTCGCGATCCACCACCGTGTCGGACGCGTGGGAATCGGGGAGACCTCGGTCGTGATCGCCGTCTCCGCCCCACACCGCCACGATGCGCTCGCCGCCTGCAAGGACGCGATCGACGAGTTGAAGGAGCGCGTACCGCTCTGGAAGAAGGAGGTCTACGAGGGCGGCGAGGAATGGATCGGACGAGGGTCATGAGCCGTCGGCTCGACGGAGGCGAGTGGGTATGAGCTTCGACGACCGCGACTACGAGCCGATCCAGCCGCGCGGCACCGACTGGGGTGCCCGCCTCAGAAAACTCGTCGGCCCGGTGATCGCGCTCGTGATCGCCGCCGCGAAGTGGGGCTTCGTGCTCCTGAAGTTCTCGAGCATCTTCATCGCGCTCGCGGCCTACGCGCTGATCTTCGGGTGGAAGTTCGCGGTCGGCTTCGTGCTCCTGATCCTCCTGCACGAGACCGGCCACTTCATCGAGGCGAAGCGCGAGGGACTGAACCCGAAGCTACCGGTCTTCGTGCCATTCCTCGGCGCCTACGTCCAGTACACGCGTGGCCACCCGTGGCAGACCGTCCGCGTCGCGATCGCCGGGCCGATCCTCGGCGGCGCAGCGGCTGCGGTCTGCTTCGCGATCGCGCAGCACGACGGCTCGCGGCTGATGTATGCGCTCGCGTACTCCGGCTTCTTCCTCAACCTCTTCAACCTGATCCCGTTCGGGATCTTCGACGGCGGTGCGGTGTGGCGCTCGGCGCGCTGGCTCCGGCTCGGCGGCGGACGCGGCCTCGCGTTCGCGTCCTACGCCCTCTACTTCGGCACCGCCGCGATGCTGATCCTCGGGATGATCGCCACGTACAAGCCGCAGCACCGCCTGTGACCGACGACCGGAAGATCCTCGACCAGGGCACGTCGCCGATCGACGCTTCCGTCGCGAAGATCGCGGAGGAGTTCCGCGCGGGTTTCGAGAAGGTCGCGCTGATCGACCGCCCGGCGGTCGCCCTCTTCGGCTCCGCCCGCGTGAAGGCCGGCAGCAAGCCGTACGAGGACGCGCGCGCGGCCGGACGCCGCTTCGGCGAGGCCGGCTGGTGCGTCGTGACGGGCGGCGGACCGGGCGTGATGGAGGCCGCGAACCGCGGCTGCAAGGAGGGCGGCGGCCTGTCGGTCGGATTCAACATCGTGCTGCCGCACGAGCAGTTCGAGAACCCATACCTCGACATCGCGCACGAGTTCGACCACTTCTACGCCCGCAAGGTCTGCTTCGTCCGCCCCTCCGAAGGCTTCGTGATCTTCCCCGGCGGCTTCGGCACGCTCGACGAGCTCTACGAGGCGCTGACGTTGATCCAGACGGGGAAGATCCTCCACTTCCCAATCGTGCTCTTCGACACCGGGTACTGGGAGCCGATGATCGACTTCATCCGCGACGAGCTGCTCGCCGACGGGATGATCTCCGCGGACGACGTGGAGCTGCTTCGGCTGACCGACGACGTCGACGAGGCCGTGCAGCACGTGCTCGAATGCTACGACCGCCGCTGTGCGGCCGTTCCCGCTTCGCCCGAGAAGGCCGACGCGCAGTGAAAGGCTCGAATCTGGTTCGGCTGCGCCGGATCGGGTTCGACGTGAAGCCGGTCAGATCGTCTTCGGCAGCACGATGTAGGGCCCGGGCGGCTTCTTGCCGGGCCCGTAGACCGTCGTCGGACTGTCCGGGATGTAGTGCGACCGGAACGTGTCGTGGCGTAGTTCCTTGCCGCTCGCGTCGTAGACGGTGCGGTCGACGCTCACGTCGAAGCCCTTCTCGCCCGTCCCCTTCACGACCTTCACCGAGCCGCGGGGCGCGTTCGGATCGATGGCGTAGTTCATCGACGGGTCGGTCCACTTCGTCTGCTCCCCGGTCTTGGCCACGACCCGCCGGTGCTCGTCGGTGCCGTAGAACGTGAACGTCAGGGTCGAGTCGGTGTACGACGTCTTGATCAGGATGCCGTGCTTCAAGTCGTTCCTGAACTCGAAGTCGGGGCCGCCCCACGACACGGTCGCGTCGCGGCCGAGCGGATAGTGCGAGAGATAGAGGTTGTGGTTCGTGCGCGCGAGGATCGGCAGGCCGATCTCGAACGCGTCGTTGAAGAGCGTGGTCGCGGTCTGGCAGACGCCGCCGCCGATCGACGGCAGGACGAGCGAGCCGATGATCATCTGGCCCTCGAGGAAGCCGCGCTCGGCGGTCCGCGGCCCGACCACCTCGTTGAACGAGAAGGTGTCGCCCGGGCGGATCAGCGTGCCGTCGATGAAGTCGGCCATCAGATGGACGTTGTGGATGCGGTTCGAGGACGAGACGCCCATGTCGGTCGTGAAGGAGACGAGCTTCTCGCGGATGCCGAGCGCCTTCGCCTTGGCGGTCGTCAGATCGGGTTGCCGCAGACCGAGCTCGAGGTGCGCGACGTGACCGCCCCGCGCGGCGTCGGCGATCGCACGTGTGAGCTGCGCGGGGTCGACGTCGCGCCCCGGCCGCGACGGCGTGACGGAAACGCTGTCGCCGGCGACCACGAACTGTGCGTTTTGCGCGCGCTCGATCCACCGCCCGAGCCGTGGACGGACCGTACGGGCGAGCGCCTCGCCGTCGAGTCGAACCGCAAAGCGGCCACCGTGCTCGGCGATGCTCAGCGCGCGCGCGATCTGGGCCGGGCTCAGCGCGCCGAGGCGTGCACCGTGGAAGGCGATCCGCACCGGTTGCGCGAGGAACCTGCGCGCCTCGTTCGCCGCTGCAGCGGCGGCGGCGTCCGAGACGGAGGGCCGGATGCGCTCGAACGGCGCCTCGATGACCGCGGTGTCGCGCGAGAGGCGCCGGAGCAGGGCGGCCCTGTCGAGCCGACGGCCGTCGACGGCCTGTCTGACGACGACCTCGGTGCCGCGCAGCTCCACGTGCGCCGGCACGGGAGCGCGTCCGCTGCGGGCGAGCTCGGTGAGGACGTTGCCCGCTTCGCCCGGCGCAACGTCCTCGCGCGTCGGCACGACGAGCGAGATCTCGGAGCCGGCGGCGAGCGCGCGCCCGGCGGTCGCGTCGGCGTCGATCGACACCAGCCAGCCGCGCCGCACGTGGAACGAGCGGCTGCCGGCGTGGATCGTCACCTCGCGGCGGTTCCAGCGGCTGA
This sequence comes from Thermoleophilia bacterium, assembly GCA_013362295.1. Taxonomy (GTDB): domain Bacteria; phylum Actinomycetota; class Thermoleophilia; order Gaiellales; family Gaiellaceae; genus PALSA-600. The sequence continues at coordinate 1,072 of JABFWJ010000332.1, read as the reverse complement.
GCTCGTGGGCGATCTGGGCGCGGCTCTCCCCGCCGACGTCGACGCCGAGGACGTGGACGCCGGGTTTGGCGGCTCCGCGGAACTGCCAGGCACGGGCGACCGCGGCGCCGACGGCGGCGATCAGGACCACGGTGACGAGGACGAGCGCAGGTTTCATCTCCGACAGTGAAGCAACGGGAGCGGCCGGGCCCGCGTTACGCGTGTTTGCGTGGCGTATCTTGGGCGCGTGGAGCTACGCGACCTGCCGTCGGTGGACGAACTCGCGCGCGGCAGCCGCGACCCGCTGGCCGTCGACGCGGCCCGCGCCGTGCTCGCCCGCGCCCGCGAGGAGATTCGCGCCGGACGCGATCCCGGCGACCTTGCCGCCCGGCTCGAGTCGGAGCTCTCGACTGCCCGCGCACCGGCGCTCCGCCGTGTCCTCAACGCGACGGGTGTGATCGTCCACACGAATCTGGGCCGCGCACCGCTCGCGGCGGCGGCGCTCGAGCGGGTCGCCGAAGCGGGCCGGGGGTACTCGAACCTCGAGTACGACCTGGCGCGGGGCGCTCGAGGGTCGCGGCAGGATCACGTCACCGGCATCCTGCGGCGCCTGACCGGCGCCGAGTCGGCAATCGTCGTCAACAACAACGCGGGCGCGTTGCTGCTCACGCTCGCTGCACTGGCCGAAGGGCGAGACGTGCTCGTCTCCCGCGGCGAGCTGATCGAGATCGGTGACGGCTTCCGCATTCCCGACGTGCTCGCACGCTCCGGCGCGCGGCTCGTCGAGGTCGGCACCACGAACCGCACGCGCGCGGCTGACTACGAACGGGCCGTTGCCGCGGAGACCGCCCTGCTCCTGCGCGTCCACCAGTCGAACTTCCGGGTTGTGGGCTTCACCGAGCAGCCGGGGCTCGCCGACCTGGCGGCGGTGGCGCGCCGCCACGGCCTGCCGCTCCTCGACGATCTCGGGTCGGGTGCGCTGCTCGAGCTCTCCGACGAGCCGACGGCGCAGGCGTCGCTCGCGGCAGGCGCAGACCTCGTCTGCTTCAGCGGCGACAAGCTGCTCGGCGGGCCGCAGGCGGGGATCGTCGTC
>JABFWJ010000061.1 GCA_013362295.1 Thermoleophilia bacterium | reverse complement strand
GACCTCGTCGCGCTCGCGGGCGCGCCCGGCGAGGCGCTCGCGATCGAGGACGCGACCTTCGTCGTCTTCGACCTCGAGACGACCGGGCTCCGCCCGGGGACGGCGCGGCCGTGCGAGTTCGGCGCAGTCCGCGTGCGCGAGCTGCAGCTCGAGGCGCGCTTCCAGACGCTCGCGAATCCGGGTGCGCGGCTGCAGCCGGGCGTCGCCGCCCTGACCGGGCTACGCGACGAGCAGCTGCGCCGCGCGCCTCCGGTTGCCGCGGCGACGCGTCGCTTCCTCGCGTTCGCGGGCGACGCCGTCCTCGTCGCGCACAACGCACGCTTCGACATGGCGTTCCTCGACAACGAGACGATGCGGCTCACCGGCAACCGCGTCGCCGCGACCGTCGTCGACACCGTCGGCCTCGCGCGCCGCCTCATCGGACGGCAGCCGGCGAACCTCGCCGCGCTCTCGTACCGGTTCGCAACCGACGCGCGTGCGTGTCACCGCGCGCTTCCCGACGCGGAGGCGACCGCCGAGATCCTGCTCGCGCTGATCGGCATGGCGCAGGAGCGGGGCGCGCGCACGGTCGCCGATCTCGTCGAGCTCGCCGCGACGCGGCCGCGGCGTGTGCACCGCAAGCGCAACCTCGCATTCGGCGCGCCGCAGCGTCCGGGCGTCTACCTCTTCCGCGACGTGCACGACCAGGTGCTGTACGTCGGACGTGCACGCGACCTGCGTGCGCGCCTGCGTTCGTACTTCCGATCGGAGAGGCAGCGCCCTGCGGTCGAGGCCGCGCTCGGCGCGCTCGAGAAGATCGAGTGGCGCTTGTGCGGTTCCGAGCTCGAGGCTGCGCTCGAGGAGCTGCGCCTGATCCGCGAGCTCCGGCCGCCGGCGAACGCGCGCTCGACGCGGCCCGATCGATATGTCTATCTGCGCCGCCGCGGTGACAGCGTCGTGTGCTCGTCGCAACCGGGCGAGCTCGGCCCGATCAAGAGCCGCCGCCGGGCCCAGCTCGCTGCGCGCGCGCTGCAGAGCGTGGAGTGGGAGACTCTCGACGATGCGGTGCCGAAGCTGCGCGCGAAGCTGAAACGGCTCGCGCACGACCTTCGCTTCGAGGACGCCGCCCGTCTGCGCGACCGGCTCGAGGCGCTCGAGGATGTCGCGCAGGAGATCCGTCGCATGCAGCGCCTCAGAACGATGACGGTTTGCATCGTGGTCCCGGGCGAGCAGGAAGGCTCGCGGCGCGGTTTCTGGGTCGCTCAGGGGCAGGTCGTCGACGTGCGTCCGTTCGCAGGGACACACGGCGTCGAATGGCAGGCGGGGCTGGCGGCAGTCGCACGTGCCCAGCCGACGCTCGCGCCCGACGCGGCCGACGATCTGCTCACGATCGCGTCGTTCATCCGGCGGCCCCCGCCGGAGCTCGAGGTGATCCCGCTGGCACACTTGTCCCGTGGAGCAGCTGCGTAGCCGCGCGCTCGGTGAGGGCTGGCGCAAGCTCGTCGTCGACGGGGTCGCAGTCACTCCGGTCTCGCTCAGGCGAGGCCCCGCGCTGAAGGTCGTCGCGGGACCCCGGACCGAGACGGTCCCGCGCGAGGAATGGCCGGTCCGCCTCGATGCGCTCCTCGCGAGCGCGCGCAACGTGCATCTCCTGGCGCCGGACGGCGACGTCCACGCGCGGCGGACGAAGAAGGGGAAGTGGCTCGTCTCGCGCGGGAAGGCGTCGTCGGCCTCTCCGGGAGCAGCGGCGCACGACCGCGAGCGGCAGCGGCTGCTCCCGGCCGACCACCCTCTCTTCCGCGCCACGAAGATCTCGCGTGACAAGGAGCGGCAGCTCCAGCACTACGTCGAGCTGCTGCGCGCGCTGCCGCTGTGGCAGCGCGACGTGATCCGCGTCGTCGACGCGGGCTGCGGCAAGGCGTACATGAGCCTCGCGCTCGTCGCGTACGGACGTGAGCTCGGGACGCGCGTCGAGCTCGTCGGGCTCGACACGAACCCGCAGGTGATCGAAACGGTGCGTGGGATCGCCGAGCAGCTCGGCTACGACGAGGCGCGGTTCGAGGCGACTGCGATCGAGGACTACGAGAGCGACGGGCCGATCGACCTGCTCGTCTCGCTCCATGCGTGCGACACCGCGACGGACGAGGCGATCGCGGCCGGCGTTCGGCTCGGTGCCGACTCGATCGTGGTCGCGCCGTGCTGCCATCACGAGCTCGCCGCTCAGATCGCGGGCCAGAAGGACGCGCTGCTGCGCCACGGGCTCCTGCTCGGCCGCCAGGCCGACCTCGTGACCGACGCGCTGCGTGCAGCGGCGCTCGAGATGCTCGGCTATCGCGTCGACGTGATCGAGTTCGTCTCCGCCGAGCACACCGCGAAGAACGTGATGCTGCGCGCGCAACACGCGCCGTCGGCAAGGCGGGCCGACCGGGCCATGGCCGAGTACGTGGAGCTCCGCGATCGCTGGCAGGTCGAGCCCTCGATCGAGCGCCTGCTGGGCGATCGCCTGCCCGTATCCCAAAATCGCTGACCCTCGTTTTTCTAGTAACTCGAAAAGGGGGAACTCGACTGTGGGACTCCTCTGGATCATCCTGATCGTTGTGCTGGTTCTTGCGCTGCTCGGCTTCTTCTCGCGCGGCGTTTGGTGAACCGGCCCTAGGTCCAAAGACACGCATCCATGGGCCGTCCCGCCTACGCGGGGCGGCCCTTCGTGCGCTACAACAGATAAGTGGACGCCGCGGCGGAGCTGCTGAAGAAGGCCGACTCCGCGCTCGCCCTGCCGCGGCTCGGGGGGATGGCGCGGCCGAACGGCGTCGTGATCGTCAGCGAGCGCCGCTGGGCGTTCGCGGGCGTCGACGGCTCGCTGCGCGAGGGCAGGATGCCGCACCCGCCCGAGGTGCTGCAGCGCCTGCCGCTCGCGCGGGGCCTGGTGCGTCTGTGGTCGTCGCTCGCACCCGTCCTGCGTCCCGGCGGCGTCGCGCCCTCGCGCGAGCGCTGGTTGATCATGGTCGCGCTCCTCGCGCCGCTCGCGCTCGCCTTCGTCGGCGGCCCCTGGTCGACCGGCGGCGGTGTCGCGCTCTCGCTCGTCCTGCTGTTCACGATCCTACGCGGCCGCGCTCTGCATCTGCACGGCGCCGAGCATCGCGCGATCGCGGCCGTCGAAGAGCGGCGTCTCGTCTCCACGTGGACCGGGGCGGCGCGGCCGTCTCGGTTCTCGCCGCGGTGCGGCACGAACTTCGCCGCGCTCGCGCTACCGGTGACCTTCGGAGCCGACCGCCTCCTGCCGTTTGCCCCGGCCTTCTGGTCGCCGCTCGTCGTGCTCGTCCTGTCGCTCGCGCTCACGATGGAGCTGTGGCGGGTCGTCCAGAAGTCGTCCCACGGGTTTTGGCACGCGTTCCTCGTGCCGGGCCTGGCGCTACAGCGCCTGACGACCCGCGAGCCGACGCTCGACGAGACGCAGGTCGCTCTGCGCGCCGTCGCCGCCGTGCTTCGGCACGAAGTCCGCTGAGCTACGATCCCGCCATGCACGAGATCGGCACGATGCGGGTCAAGAGCGGGCTCGCCGAGATGCTCAAAGGCGGCGTGATCATGGACGTCGTCGACGCCGAGCAGGCGAAGATCGCCGAGGACGCGGGCGCGTGCGCCGTCATGGCCCTCGAGCGCGTGCCGGCCGACATCCGCCGCGACGGGGGTGTTGCCCGCATGTCGGACCCCGACATGATCAAGGGGATCCAGGAGGCCGTGACGATCCCGGTCATGGCCAAATGCCGCATCGGCCACTTCGCCGAGGCGCAGATCCTGCAGTCGCTCGAGATCGACTACATCGACGAGTCGGAGGTGCTGACGCCTGCCGACCTGGAGCACCACGTGGACAAGTGGCAGTTCACCGTGCCGTTCGTCTGCGGCTGCACGAACCTGGGCGAGGCGCTCCGCCGCATCGCCGAGGGCGCGGCGATGATCCGCACGAAGGGCGAAGCAGGCACCGGCGACATCGTCAACGCCGTCACGCACATGCGGTCGGTCTTCGGCGGTATCCGCCGCCTGCAGTCGCTGCGCGAAGAAGAGCTGTACTCGGAGGCGAAGAACCTGCAGGCGCCGCACGAGCTCGTGAAGTGGGTGGCCGAGCACGGCCGCCTCCCCGTCGTCACCTTCACCGCCGGCGGCATCGCCACCCCGGCCGACGCCTCGCTGTGCATGCAACTCGGCGCGGACGGCGTCTTCGTCGGCTCGGGCATCTTCAAGTCGGGCAACCCCGCGCAGCGCGGCCGGGCGATCGTCGAGGCGACCACGCACTACATGGACGCCGACGTGCTCGCACGCGTCTCGGCCGGCCTCGGCGAGGCGATGGTCGGCATCTCGACGCAGTCGCTCGACCCGAGCGAGTTGCTCGAGCGCCGCGGCTGGTAGAGCCGCGACGCTCGAACGTGACCTTCTAACTTTTCTTGAAGGCTCCGAGGTAGACGAGGACCTGCCCGTTCTGCGGCGCGGTCGCTCCGCTCAGCGGTGACTGCTGCGCGATCTTGCCGGCCTGTGCCTGCGAGGTAACCGGAAGCTTCAGGTAGATCAACCGCAGGTGGACGGCGTTGAGCGAGCTCACCGCCTGCTGGAGCGTCTGGCCGACCACGTTGGGCACGGTCTCGTTCGTGTTGTTGTTCGACCCGCGCGAGATGTTGAGCTGCACGTGCGAGTGGAACGGGACGGTCGTTCCCGCCGACTTCGCCTGCTGCACGACGGTGCCGAACGGTTGCGACGAGGGCACGAAGAGGATGCTGGCGAGGATCCCGGCATTCGCGAGCGCGGTGGCCGCGGCTTGCTCCTTCTGGCTGGCGACGTTCGGCATCGTCGCGTTCTGCGGCTGCGGCGGCGCGGCTGCAGCGGTCGTCGTCGGCGTCGTGGTTGGCGTCGTCGTTGGCGTCGTGGTCGCGCTGCTCGTCGTCGCCTGCGCCGTGGTCGTCGGCGTCGTCGTCTGAGCCTGCTGCTTCGCGACGGAGAGCGTCACGGTCGAGCCCTTCGCGAGCTTGCCGCCCGGTTTCGGGGCCTGGTCGACCACGGTGCCGGCGGGCTGGTCGGACGTGACCTGCGTCGTCGTCGAATCGAGCCCCAGCCGGTCGAGCTGCGACCGAGCGTCGCTCAGCGCCAGGCCGTTGAGATTCGGGACCGCCACCTTCGGCGCGCCCGAGTCGATCACGAGCGTCACGGGCGACCCGCGCGGGGCCTCGGTGGCCTCGGCCGGCTTCTGCGAGACGACGACGCCCTTCGGCTGCTTCGTCGGCCTGAAGACCTCCTTGGGCCGCAAGCCGAGCTGTCCGAGCCGGACGAGCGCGGCCTGCTCCTTCAAGCCGATGAGGCGCGGGACGGCAACCTTCGGAGGCGCGGTCGTCTTCGGATGCGTCGTCA
>JABFWJ010000293.1 GCA_013362295.1 Thermoleophilia bacterium | reverse complement strand
GCGGTCTCGGCCAGCGCCGCCACGGCGGCGCGCTCGAGCTCACCGAGCGCAACGATGCCGACGTCCGTGCAGCGCAGCTCCCGCTCGCGCAGTAGCCGGGCGAGCTCGTCCCGCGTGCCGCCGTGGGCGTCCAGGGTGTAGTGGTCGAGGCCGACGGCGCCGAAGCCCGCCGCCGCGATCCCGTCGAGCACGCCCTCCAGCGGCCAGACCGGCGCGGGCGGGCGCGCGTCGGCCCCGGCCGGGAAGCGGACCCAGTTGACCGCCAGCACCGAGAGGCGCTGGGTCGGCTCAGGTCCAGTCGCGCTTGCCGTCGTAGATGCTGGTGTAGCCGGGGACCGCATCGCCGCCGCCGGCGAGGCTCCACTGCGCGCCGCCGTCGACGGCCAGCACGGCGCCGGTCGTGAAGCTCGACGCGTCGCTCGCGAAATAGAGGACGGCGCTCGCGAGCTCCTCCGGCTCGCCCGCGCGCCGCAGCGGGAACGTCTTGGCGCGCTCGTTGAAGGCGTCGTGGTTCCAGTGACGCGAGATGTCGGTGCGGAACGGGCCGGGCATGATTGCGTTCACGCGCACCTTCGGGCCGAACGCGTCCGCGAAGCCGATCGTGAGCGCGTTCAGGCCGGCCTTCGCAGCCGCGTACGGGAGGATGTCGTGTGTCGGCCGGACGCCGCCGATCGAGCTGATGTTCACGATCGAGCCGCCGCTTCCCTCGCACATGCGCGCTCCGACGAGCGACGTGAGGCGGAAGGGCCCCTTCAGGTTCACGCCGAGCGTCTTGTCCCACAGCTCCTCGGTCACGCCCTGCGGGTCCGGGTACGTCGGCGCGAGGCCGGCGTTGTTGACGAGCACGTCGACCTGCCCGAACTCGGCGTAGGAGTCCGCGACGAGCCGGTCGATCTCGTCCCAGTGCGCGACATGGCACACGTGGGCGAGCGCACGCCGTCCGAGGCGGCGCACCTCCGCGGCCGCCTCCTCGCACGCGTCCTGCTTTCGGCTCGCGACGATGACGTCGGCGCCGGCCTGCGCGAGCGCGCGGACGATCGCGCGCCCGAGCCCGCGCGTCCCGCCCGTCACGAGCGCGACCCGGCCGCTCAGGTCGAAGAGCCCGAGCGGCTGCGGGAAGGTGTCAGTTCGTTCCTGCTGCAAGGCGCGCCGCCTCCTTGGATGCGAATCGGTGGCAGCCGTCGGGGTCGATGTCCTCCCTGACGGTGCCTCGGTTGACGAGGATGTCGAGGTGCCCGATCACCTCCCAGGTGACGAGCACGGGCTGCGTGTCCGCGATCTCGTCCGACCAGAGGCGGCGCGCGACCTGGAACGCAGTCGTGCAGCCGTCGCGCACGAGCTCGGCGACGCGGTCGAGCCGCTCCGCATGAAAGGCCAGCCGCGCCTCGATCAGCGCGCGATGATCCTCGATCACCGGGCCGTGTCCGGGAAAACACGCCGCGAGGCCCATCGCCTCGGTCTTGCGTAGGTTGCCGAGGTACTCGAGCAGCGAGCGACGGCGCTCGCGGCCCGGGAGCTCCGTCGGCATGATCTCGGCGCCGGTGGTGATCTCGGCGAGCAGGTGGTCGCCGACGAACGCCTCGTCGGAGTCCTCGTCGACGAACAGCGTGTCGCTCGTACTGTGGCCCGGCCGATGGACGACGCGGATCGTGCGGCCGCCGGCGACGATCTTGTCGCCGTCCGCGAGGACGACGTCCGTCGTGTAGTCCGCGCTCTCGTCGGCGATGTACTCGAAGAACGGCGCCGTCTCCGCGATCCGGTTGGCCGGCACGCCGTGCGCGGCCAGCAGCCGCTCCGTGAACCGGCGCTCGGCGGCGACGCGCGCCTGGTAGTTGCGGCCCCATTCCGCCGCGGTGCGGTGCGCGGCGACGCGCGCTCCGGCCCGCTCGCGGATCGCGCCGGCGAGGCCCGAGTGGTCGAGGTGGTGGTGCGTGAGGAGGACGAGCTCGATGTCCTCGACGCTGTAGCCGTGCCGTGCGAGCTCCTCCTCGAGCGCAGCCGCGGCTCTCGCGTTCGACGGGCCCGTGTCGACGATCGTCAGCGGGTCGCCCTCGAGCAGCCAGACGTTCACGGACCCGAGCCAGGGGACGGGGATCGGGAGCTGCGAGACGGTCACGGGCGTTGACAGCCCCTCGACACGCCAGATAGCTTATACGAGTTCAGTTCAGTAAGCAATTCGCGAGGGATCATGCCTGAGGGACTGCAGTTTCCGACGCGCGAGGAGTCCGTGGTGCCCGACCTCCTGGCGGCGCGCGCGGCCGAGGACCCCGACAAGCCGTTCGTCCTGTTCGAGAACGAGCAGTGGACGCGCGCCGAGACCGCCCGCGAGGCCTGGCGCGCCGGGAACGGCTTCCAGCGCCTCGGCGTCGCGATGGGCGACTACATCTCGTCCTGGATGCCGACGGGCCCGGACGTGCTGCGCACCTGGTTCGGCGCCAACGCGGCCGGAGCCGTGTACGCGCCGCTCAATCTCGCCGCGCGCGGCAGTTACCTCGAGCACACGCTGAATTTGGCCGAGTCGAAGGTGCTCGTCGCCGACCACGAGCTCGTCGAGCGGCTGCCGGGGCTGAGCCTCCCGCACCTCGAGCAGGTCGTCGTCGTCGGCGGCCCCTCGCCGGTGCAGCTCCCGTGGGAGACGGTCGCGATGGAGGAGGTCCTCGACGGAACCGCCGAGACGAGACCGGAGCTGCCGCGCCCGGTCGAGCCGTGGGACGACCTCAGCCTGATCTACACGTCGGGCACCACCGGCCCCTCGAAGGGGGTCCGCGCCGCGCACGCAGCATTCTGGAACTACTCGAACTGCTTCGTGTTGCCGTACGTCACGGCGGACGACCGGTACCTGAGCTCGCTGCCGATGTTCCACACGGCCGGCACGGGCATCACCTACTCGATGCTCCGCGCCGGCGGCTCGATGGCGCTCAACAAGGGCTTCAGCGCAAGCCGCTTCTGGGACGACGTGCGCCGCTTCGAGGCGACGGCGACGATCGTGATCCACGGGATGGTCACGTTCATGCTCAACCAGCCGGAGAAGGAAGACGACGCCGACAACCCGCTGCGCACGGTCTACATGGGGCCGCTCTCGCAGCACGAGGAGTTCGCGCGCCGTTACGGGGTGCAGATCTACACCGCGTACGGCATGACCGAGGTACCGGTGCCGATCGTCTCGGACCTGAATCCCACCGACGGCAAGAGCTGCGGCCGCGCCGCCGATCCGGTGCACTACCAGTTGCGGCTCGTCGACGAGAACGACATCCCGGTGCCGCCGGGAACGCCGGGCGAGCTCGTCGCACGTCACACGCTGCCGTGGACGATCAACTCGGGCTACAAGAACATGGCCGCCGCGACCGCGGAGGCGTGGCGCAACGGCTGGTTCCACACCGGCGACCAGTTCACGCAGGACGAGCACGGCAACTTCTACTTCCTCGACCGCATCAAGGACGTGATTCGCAGGCGCGGCGAGAACATCTCGTCGTTCGAGGTCGAGACCGAGGTGTTGACGCACCCGCTCGTCAAGGACGTGGCGGCGATCGCGGTCGCGAATCCGGACGTGCACGAAGCGGCGGGCGACGAGGAGGTCAAGGTGTGCGTCGTCCTCGAGCCCGGCGGGGAGCTCGACCCCGCCGACCTCGTCGAGTACCTCGAGCCGCGGATGCCCGCGTACTGGCTACCGCGGTTCGTCGAGTACATGGACGAGCTGCCGCGCACGGAGTCGCACAAGCTCAAGAAGGCCGAGCTGCGCGAGGCGGGCGTGACGACCGCGACGTGGGACCGGACGAAGGCGCCGAAGCGGGAAGCGGTCAGCTGACCGTCGCGGTCGAAGACGCTCCGGTCGAGGTCGTCGACGGGGCGGCGCGCCTCGTCGCCGGCCGCTGCGTCGCATGCGGCACGGCAATCTTCCCGCTCCGTGCGCGGTGCACGTCCTGCGGCGGCGACGTGGAGCGCGTGCTGCTGCCGAGCCGCGGCACGCTCTGGACGTGGACGACGCAGGGCTTCGAGCCGAAGCCGCCGTACGTCGCCGACGGCGATGAGTTCGAGGAGTACGGCGTCGGCTACGTCGAGTTCGACGGCTTCCTGCGCGTCGAGGGTCGTCTGACGCGCGCGGACGCGCTCGCGATCGGCATGCCGATGGAGGTCGTCGCGGTGGAGCGCGCGGGGCGGACGACCTATGCGTTCGCGCCGGAGACGGGATGACGGACGTCGCGATCGTCGGCGCCGGCATCCACCCGTTCGGCCGGCACGACGGAGTGAGTGCGCTGGCGATGGGTGCCTACGCGGTGCGCGCCGCACTCGCCGACGCGGGGATCGCGTGGGCGGACGTGCAGTTCGCCTACGGCGGCAGCGAGGACGGCGGCAACGCCGACACGATGGTCAGCGAGCTCGGGCCGACCGGGCTTCCCTTCGTGAACGTGAGGAACGGCTGCGCGACCGGCGGGTCGTCGCTCGTCTCCGCCGTGACCGCGCTTCGATCCGACGCGTTCGAGGTCGGCGTTGTCGTCGGCTTCGACAAGCATCCGCGCGGTGCGTTCCAGAACGATCCCGCCGACTGGTCGCTGCCCGCGTGGTACGGCGAGGACGGCCTGATGGTGACGACGCAGTTCTTCGGCGCGAAGCTCCAGCGCTACATGCACGACCACGACATCCCGCCGCTGACGCTCGCGCAGGTCGCGGAGAAGGCGTTCTCCAACGGCTCCCGCACGCCGCACGCGTGGCGGCGCACGCCGCTGTCGGTGGACGAGATCCTCGGCTCCCGGATGCTCGCGCACCCGCTCACGCAGTACATGCTCTGCTCACCCGGCGAAGGTGCGGTCGCGCTCGTCGTCTGTCGCCGCGAGTACCTGGAGCGCTTGCCGGACGCGCGGCCGGTGTGGCTGCGGTCCGTCGCGTTCCGGACGCGCCGCGCCGGCACGTTCGAGGTGTTCAGCCCGTCGCTGCCGCTCGAGCTCGCGCCGTCGCCGTCGGTGGACGCGTCGCGCGCCGCGTTCGAGGCGGCAGGAGTCGCGCCCGAGGAGGTCGACGTCGTCCAGGTGCAGGACACGGAATCGGGTGCGGAGCTGATCCACCTCGCCGAGTGCGGGCTGTGCGAGCACGGAGAGCAGGTCGACCTGTATGCGACGGGTGCGACCCGCGTCGACGGCCGGCTGCCGGTGAACACCGACGGCGGCTGCCTCGCGAACGGAGAGCCGGTCGGCGCGTCCGGGCTGCGTCAGGTGTACGAGGTGGTCGCGCAGCTCCGCGGCGACGCGGGCGACCGCCAGGTCCCGAACGACCCGCAGGTCGGCTTCACGCACGTCTACGGCGCGCCCGGCGTGAGCGCGTGCGCGGTGCTCTCGCGCTAGACCAACGTCTCCGGCAGCACGAGCCCGTGCAGCGTCG
>JABFWJ010000445.1 GCA_013362295.1 Thermoleophilia bacterium | reverse complement strand
TCTCGCCGATCGCAAACGGCATCGGAACGCTGATGGTGTTCGGTTCGGGCCTGATGGCGGGCCTGCTCGGAGAGATCGGCCACGCCTTCAACTCGCACAAGCTGGTGCACATCTCGCGCATTGCCTGGTGGTTCGTGCCGTTCGACGCGCTCTATGAGGACGCGCTGCACCGGCTGACCGTCGACACGACCGGTTTCGCGAAGTTCGTGCTCCAGCTGGGGCCGTTCGGCGGTTCGCACCACGCGGGGACGCCGCTCCTGGTCTGGGCGGCGCTGTACCTCGCTCTGGTGCTCGGGGCGGCGGTCGCAGCGTTTTCGGCCCGCGACCTCTAGGTAAGACCGCGGGATGAGAATTCGGCGCGGAGCGAGGCTCGATCCATCGCAGGTCGAAGACCGCCGCGGGATCGGCGGCGGCCCGATCGCGATCGGCGGCGGCGGCCTCGGCCTCGCCGGGCTCGTCATCTATCTCCTGATCGCGGTCCTGGGCGGCGGCAACGGCGGCACGTTCGGTGACCTCGACGGCCAGACCGCCGGGCAGGCGGCGAGCTCGCTCGATTGCAGCTCCGGCGACCCGAACACACGGCAGGACTGCCGCATCCTCGGCGACGTGAACAGCGTGCAGAAGTACTGGTCGGGCTGGTTCGCCGCCCACGACAAGCGCTACGAGCCCGCGAACACCGTGTTCTTCACCGGTTCCACGCAGACCGGCTGCGGCGCCGCGACGACGGACGTCGGTCCCTTCTATTGCCCGGTCGACAAGCACGTCTACATCGACCTCGGCTTCTACCAGGAGCTGCACGACCGGTTCGGAGCGGAGGGCGGACCGTTCGCCGAGGCCTACGTGATCGCGCACGAGTACGGCCATCACACGCAGGACCTGCTCGGCGACCTGCAGCCCGGCGGGTCGAAGGGCGCGCAGGGGCGTTCGGTGCGGACGGAGCTGCAAGCGGACTGCTACGCCGGCGTGTGGGCCCGCCACGCCGTCGCGACGGGGTACATCGTCGACCTGACGCAGCAGGATGTCGCCGCGGGGCTCGACGCCGCCGCCGCGGTCGGCGACGACCGCATCCAGTCGGAGACGCAGGGTCAGGTGAACCCGGAGACGTGGACGCACGGGTCGTCCGCGCAGCGGCAGTCATGGTTCAAGCGCGGCTACCAGCGCGGTGAGCCGACCGGCTGCAACACGTTCACCGGCTCGATGCTTTAGAGATTCGGTGTGACGTCGAAGCGCTCGCGCGTCCCGTCGCGCAGCACCTTGACGACCGCGCGCACCCGGTAGGCGAGCGGTATGTCTGCGAAGAAGATCCCGTGGTCGAGCGTCGCCCACCTCGTCCCGCGACGGGTGAGCTTGACGATCACCGCGCGCACGCCGGTGCCGGCGACGCCGCCGATCCCGCGCGGCGTGATCGCATAGCCGATCTGCCACGGGCGGAGCTGTAGGCGACAGGCGTGCGCCGAGCCGTAGGGCTCCGTGATCGTGTAGCAGACGCTCTTGTTCGGCCGGATCCGGACCGCCACGCGCGCCGGGCCGAAGGATTGTTCGCGCGAGGCGAGCGTCGCCTGGGCCGCCTTGACGCCGGACGATGCAGGTGTGTTCAGCGCGGCGCGCACGGATGCGTACCCGGCCGCCAGGGCGGCGGCGAACGCCAACACTGCGAGCAGGCGGCCCCTCGTACGGTGCATGCCCTCATCTGATGCCAGCCCTTGCGCGTTGTCAAACCGCCGCGGTACGGTCGGCCACATGAGCGCTTCGAAGGGCCGGCAGGCGCTGGCCGAGGCGCTGCGGCATGTGGGCGTGCGCGAGTCGCCGCCGGGCTCGAACCGCACGATGTTCGGGCGCTGGTTCGGGATCGACGGCGTGCCCTGGTGCGCGATCTTCGCTTCCTACTGCTTCGACGTGGGCGCCGGCGTCGTGCTCTGCCGCGGATGGCACGGGGCGGGTGTCGGCCCGCGCGGCGTCGCCTACGTGCCGACCCTGGCCGCCTGGCTGAAGGCCGACGGCCGCTGGATGGACGCTGCACAGCCCGGGGATCTCGTCGTCTTCGACTGGGACGGGGGCCTGCCCGATCACGTCGGGATCGTGATCCGCGCCCACGGCGACCGGCTGCAGACGGTCGAGGGCAACACCGGGATCGGCAACGACTCCGACGGCGGCGAGGTGATGCGGCGCGAGCGCCGGTTCGAGCAGGCGGCCGGCTTCGGGCGCCTCTAGCTCCAGCTAACCCGCACGCTCGGCGCGGGCCAGCCCGGTGCGCGCCCAGACGACGCCGAGCAGCACGAGCCCGCCCGCGACGGCGAGCGCGGCCCCGACCTGCGTCGGCTCGCCCTGGATGAAGCCGCGACCCGCCTCGAGGATGAAGGTCAGCGGGTTGAGGCGCGCGACCGCGTGGATCCAGCCGCGCAGGAGGTCGAGCGGCACGTAGACCGGGGCGAGGAACAGCAGCATGAAGACGGGCGTCTGCATCAGCGGCCCCGCCTGCACCGAGCGAAAGCGCATCGCGACGCCGCAGGCCCAGAGGAGGCCGATCTGGTTGAAGACAAGGGCGAGCGCGTAGAGGCCGAAGAGGTCGACGCCGCTGCCGCCGATCTGCATGCCGGCGACCAGCCCGACCGTCGTGAGCACGAGGGCGATCATCGACCAGCGCACGAGTGCCGCGATCGCGTAGCCCATGATGATCCCGGACCGCTGCGGCGCCGCCACGAGCAGGCGGCGCGCGAAGCCGCGCTCGAAGTCGCGGGCGATCCCGAAGCCCGCGAAGACGCCCCCGAACGCCGCCGATTGCAGGAGGACGAAGACGAACTGGAACGCGGTGTAACCGCCGTGGAAGTCGAAGCCGGGCACGTGCCGGAGCCGGGACAGCCCGCCCGCGAAGGCGAGGAAGTTCATGAGCGGAAACAACATCGGCGGGACGAACAGCGACGGGTTCTTGAACAGCACCGTCGTCTGCCGGTAAGCGAGGGCGAGGGCGACGTCGAGGCGCGACTTCACGTGCGCGTCATCCTGACCTTGAGCTGCCGGGTCGCGAGCGCCATCGAACAGGCGATGAGCGCGAACGCGAAGAAGAAGCCGAGCGCGAGTGCCTGCGCGTCCCAGCCGACGAGCACGAGCGAGCGCAGCCCTTCGATCATGTAGCTGACCGGGTTGATCGTCGCGATGTCGCGAAACCACTTGACCTCGATCAGGTTGCGCGGCAGGTTCATGCTCGAAATGAACGTCGCGAAGAAGAGCAACGGGAACTGGGACTGCACGCCTTCGCCCGACCCGGTCCGGAGGGCGATCCACAGGCCGAGCGTGCCCCAGCCTGTCGCGATCAGCACCGCGAGGACGAGGATCAGGAACGCGCCGGGCACGCCGGAGTCGATGTGCACGCCCGCGGCGAGCCCGACGCCGAGATAGACGACCGCCTGGATCGCGCCGAGCCCGACGGCGCCGCCGATCTGGCCGAGCAGGAGAGCCGCGCCGCGCACGGGCGTCAGCGCGAGGCGGTTCAGAAAGCCCGTGTCGATGTCACGCGCGAGGTCGGTGCCGGCGATCCCGGACGCGAACAACGCGCCCTGCAGGAACGAGAACGGCAGGAAGAACGCGAGGAAGGACCGGGTCGGGAACCCGGGCAGATGCGTGGCCGCACGCAGGCCGTTCGAGTTCACCGCCATCAGCATCAGCGGGAATGTGAGCGGCGGGATCCACACGCCCGGCTGCCTGAACGTCCGCACCACCGAGCGGCGCGCGATCAGCCACACCTGCGACGCCAGCGTCGTCAGCTCAACCGTCCTCGGAGCCCTCGAGTGTGCGGCCGGTCTTCGCGAGGAACACGTCGTCGAGCGTCGGCTGGTGCAGGTTGATCTCTGCGGCGCGGAGATTCTCGGTGTCGAGGCTGCGGATCACCGCGGGCAGATCGCCGTGACCGTTCAGCTGCACGGCGAAGGCCCCGGGTCGGGCGGCCGTCTCGACGCCGAAGCGGCCGAGGAGCGTGCGCAGGCGCCCGAGCTCGTCGGGCAGCTCCGGCACGACCTCGACGGTCGGCCTGCCGATCTCCGCCTTCAGGCGGGCAGGCGTGCCCTCGGCGACGATGTGGCCGTGGTCGATGATCCCGACGCGGTCTGCGAGGACGTCGGCCTCCTCGAGGTACTGCGTCGTCAGGAAGACGGTCACGCCCTCGTCTCGCGCGAGGCGCCCGACCTCGTCCCAGAGCGCGGTGCGGCTCTGCGGGTCGAGGCCGGTCGTCGGCTCGTCGAGGAAGAGGATCGAGGGGTCGTGGATGAGCGCGAGCGCCAGGTCGAGGCGCCGCTTCATGCCGCCGGAGTAGGTGCGGACCTTGCGGTCGCCGGCCTGGGTGAGGCCGACGCGGTCGAGGAGCCGGGCGATCAGCTCCTTGCGGGCCTGCCCGGTGATCCCGTGCAGCGACGACTGGAGCCGGAGGTGCTCGCGGCCGGTGAGGAACGGGTCGAGCGCCGCCTCCTGGAGCGCGGCGCCGATCGAGGCGCGGACCTTCGGCCCCTGCTTGACGACGTCGAAGCCGGCCACGGTCGCGCGGCCGGCGGTGGGAGGGAGCAGCGTCGTCAGCATGTGGACCGTCGTCGACTTGCCGGCGCCGTTCGGGCCGAGGAACCCGTAGATCTCGCCCGGGCTGATCGTCAGGTCGATTCCGGCGACCGCCACGACGTCCTTGAAGCGCCGGACGAGCCCCTCGACCTCGATTCCTTGCTCCGACCGCGCCATATAGGAGAATCTATCCGCGCGCCCGAAGCGGCCCGCGGCGCGCTACACTTGAGGGCGCAACTATGACGGAAGCACCCGCAAAACAGGTACCCACCAGAAACCTCGAATCCTGGATCTACTTCCTGCGCTCGCATTCGGCGATCACGCGCGAGCTGTCGGCGCAGCTCCAGCGGGAGCACGGCTTGACGCTGAACGACTACGAGGTGCTGCTCAATCTCAAGCACGCCGAGGGCGGAATGATGCGCCGCGTCGACCTCGCGGAGAGCGTCGTCCTTACGGCCTCCGGGATCACGCGGCTGCTCGACGGGCTCGAGCGCGCCGGCCTCGTCTGCAAGGAGACGTGCTCGTCCGATGCCCGGGTCTCGTACGCGAAGCTGACCGACGAGGGCGCTGCGAAGCTGCGCGAGGCGGCGGGCACGCACCTGCGCGGCGTCGAGGAGCTGTTCCTCGGGCGCTACTCGGGCTCGGAGCTCGCGACGCTCGCGGAGCTCCTCTCGCGGCTGCCGGTCACCGGCAAGGTCGCGTCCGAGACCTGCAGCGCCTGATCGGCGCCCTTCAGCTGCGACGCGAGCCGCCGGAACGGCCCCTCGGCCGCCAGGAGGGCGTCGAACGTGCCGCGCTGCGTGATGCGCCCGTGCTCCATGACGAGGATCTCGTCGGCGCGCCGGACGGTCGCGAGCCGGTGAGCGATGATGATCGACGTGCGGCCGCGCAGCAGGCGGTCGAGCGCCTGCTCGATCAGGATCTCGGTCGGCCGGTCGATGTTCGACGTCGCCTCGTCGAAGATCAGGATCCGCGGGTCGGCGAGCAGCGCGCGCGCGATCGAGATCAGCTGGCGCTCGCCGGCCGACAGCCCCGCGCCGCCTTCGCGCACCTCGTGCAACAGGCCTGACTCGAAGCGGCGCGCGATCCGGTCGACGCCGACGGCGCGCGCGACGTCTGCGACCTGGTCGTCCGTCGCCTCCGGATGCGCGAAGCGGATGTTGTCCGCGATCGTCCCCGCGAAGAGGAACGGGTCCTGCAACACGACGCCGAGCTGGCGCCGGTACGAGCGCAGCTCGAGCGCGCGGAGATCGTGCCCGTCGACGCGAATCGCGCCGTCGTCGGGGTCGTAGAAGCGCCCGACGAGCTTCGCCGTCGTCGACTTGCCGCCGCCCGATTCCCCGACGAGCGCGAGGCAGTTTCCTGCTCTGACGTGGATGTCGATCGCGTGCAGAACCGGGTCGCGGCCGTACGCGAAGCTGACGTGGTCGATTCTCAGATCGCCGTCGATGCGTGCCGCGCGCCGCGCGCCCGGCTCGTCGTGGATCTCGGGCTCGGTGTCGAGGACGGTCGTGATCTTCTCCATCGCGGCCCCCGCCGACTGCACCTGCCCGTAGAGATCCGAGAGCTCCTGCAGCGGCTGGAACACGAGGTTGAGCACGAAGACCGACGAGACGAGCGTGCCGATCGTGAGCGAGCCGTGGCTCAGCATGCGGCCGCCGGCCCACAGCATCGCGACCATGGCGACGACGCCGAGCAGCTCGATCGCCGGGAAGAAGAGCGAGTTCAGGTACTGCGCGTACGTGTTCGTCTGCCGGTTCGCGTCGTTCGCCTTGTCGAACTCGGCGAGGAACGCGCGCTCGCGGTTGAACGCCTGGATCACTGCCATGCCCGACACCGACTCGGCGATCTGCGCCGTCATCGCGGAGATCGTCTCGCGCACGCGCAGGAACGCGGCGTGCGACTTCACCTGGAACCACCGCGTGAGCACGAGCGTCGGCGGCAGGATGACAAGCGCGACGAGCCCGAGCCGCCAGTCGAGCACGAACAGGCCGACGATCGCCGCGAGCAGCGTGAGCGTGTTCACGACCAGTGTCGTCAGGCCCTGCGAGAGCACGTCTGAGAGGGCGTCGACGTCGGAGGTCAGGCGCGCGATGATCCAGCCCGCCTTCTGCTGCGAGAAGTAACGGAGCGAGAGCGTCGTCAGGTGGTCGAAGAGGTCCTGGCGCAGGCCGAGGACGACGTCCTGGCCGAGGCGCGCGAGCCCGCGCACGAGCGTCGTCTGCAGGATCCAGGCGAGGCCGTTGACCGCCAGGTAGGCGATGACGTCGAGCCCGAGCCGCGTCTTGTCGTGCGCGCGCATGCCGTGGTCGATCGCGTCCTTCACGATCACGAGCGCCGTGACCGGCGCGGCCGCCGAGCAGACGCCGAGCACGGCGAGTGCGGTCACGCGCACGCCGCGGCCCCGCAGGTAGCGGCTGAGGCGCGTCAGGCCGGTGCGCTGCTTACGCGGCAGCGGACACCTCCTCGCCGAAGAGGCGCGTGAAGAGGCCGCCGCGCGCGAGCAGCTCGTCCGGCGTGCCCGACTCGACGATCACGCCGTCGTCGAGCACGACCGCGCGGTCTGCGACCTCGACGGTCGAGAGGCGTTGTGTCGCGATCAGCACCGTGCGCCCGGCGAGCGCCGGCCGGAGGTTCTCGACCAGGTGGCGCTCCGTCTGCGTGTCCACGGCCGACATCGGGTCGTCGAGCACGACGACGCGGGCACCGGCGACGAGCGCGCGCGCGAGCGCGACGCGCTGGCGCTGCCCGCCGGAGAGATTCACGCCGCGCTCCCCGATCAGCGTGTCGTAGCCCTCCGGCAGCTCGGCGGCGAAGTGCGCGACGCCCGCGGCCTCGCACGCGGCGACCACCTCGTCCCACGGCGCGTCGGGACGCGCGGCCGTGAGGTTGTCACGCAGCGGGATCGAGAAGAGGATCGGCCGCTGCGTGACGATGGCGACCGAGGCGCGCAGCTCCTCGAGCGGGAGATCGCGCGCGTCGACGCCGCCGATCAGCACGCGGCCGTCGGTGGGGTCGTAGAAGCGCGGCAGCAGGTTGAGCAGCGACGTCTTGCCGGCGCCGGTCGGCCCGCAGACCGCGATCACCTCACCGGCGCCGATCTCGAGCTGAACGCCGGAGAGCACCTCCGAGCCCGTGCCGTAGGAGAAGTGCACGTCGTCGAAGCGCACGCCCACCGGGCCGGTGGGCAGCGACGTCGGGTGCGTCGGCTCGGGGATCGACTCGATGCCCTGCAGCCAGGCGAAGCTGCGCGACGCGGAGGCGGTCGCCCGCTGCGCGAGTGAGAGGATCCAGCCGAGCGCCTCGAGCGGCCAGACGAGCTGCAGGAGCAGCTGGTAGAAGAGGAAGAACTGGCCGTAGGTGAGCGAGCCTCCGATCACGTCGCGGCCGCCGAAGTAGACGACCGCGCCGATCGAGAGCGTCGGCAGGAACAGGAGTCCCGGCAGGAACGCGGCCTCGATGCGCGCCTGGCGGAGGACGCCGTCGCGCACCGCCTCGGCCTTCTCGCCGAAGCGGGCCTGGACATCGTCCTCGCGGCCGAACGCCTGCACCATCTCGATCCCGACGACCGCCTCGTCGGCCGCCTCGGTGACGTTCGCCTTCAGCTGCTGCACCTCGCGCGAGATCGGCATGACCTTCCGCCCGAAGGTGAACGCCAGCACGGCGACGAACGGCATGGCGACGAGCGCGAGCGCGGCGAGCTTGACGTTCACGAGGAACAGGACGATCGCGATCCCGACGATCATCATCAGCGACTGGATCCCCTGCGTCATGCCCCAGCCGATGAAGTACCGGATCGGGTAGAGGTCGTTCGTCGCGCGCGAGACGACCTGTCCCGTCGCGTGCCGGTCGTAGAACGCGCGCGGGTAGCGCAGGTAGGCCTGGTAGAGCAGCTCGCGCATGCGCGCCTCGACGCGGATGCCGGTGCGCGCGGTCGCGTAGCGCCGTACGAAGTTGATGCAGAAGCGCAGCAACGCGAGCACCAGCACGACGGCGAGGTACGGCCAGAGCGCGGCGCGGTGGCCGCTCGTCGGAGCGATCGCGTCGTCGATCGCGTGCCTGATCACGATCGGGATCGCGAGCGAGAGCCCGGTCATGGCGAACGCGCACACCAGGCCCAGCGTCACGAGCCGCCACTGCTCGCGCCACAGCCCGGCGAGCCCCTTCGCCGTCGGCCACAGATTGAGATCCGGAGGATCGACGGACAGGAAGCGCCTACTCACTGCTTTGGAAGCTAGCAGCGGGGTTCCGCGAGGCTACGCAGGTTGCGGCAGGCCGCGCGCCCGGCCGCCGGTCGCGGCCCAGCGCAGGCCCTGCACCATCCAACCGCCGAGCGCGAGCACGAGCAGACCGGTGACGAAGAGCACGAGGAGGAGCCGCTTCTTCATGTGCCCGAGACTACGTGCACGCTCTCCGCCGCACATCGGCGCGCCGGACGATCTCGCATCCTCCTCTCGGATGAGACCGCTATCGCACGGTAAAGCAGCCGCCGTTCGGCGTCAGCTTGCGCAGGCGCAGCGCGACGAGCACCTCGCGCGGTGCGTCGGGGACGCAGAACGGCGCACGGCCGATCGTGATCGAGGCGCCGCCGTCCTCGCGCGCCGTGAGGGTCCGTCCGCGCAGGCGGAAGAACCAGTTCGCGAGCCGTACGCCTCCTCTGCGGCGGACCGCCGGCACCGGTGAGCGCTCGAGGATGCGGATCACCGCCTCGCCGTTTCGGCACTCGAGCTCGTAGTCGGCACCGACCGCGCGCGAGCAGGCCCAGGCGCCGCGGTCGCCGCGTTCGACGTTCGCGACTATCGGCAATGCCATCCCACAGTCGACGTCGGCGGCGCTCACGGGATCGAACCCGTTCAGGGTGTGCTCCAAGCCGCAGAACGTGAACGGAGGCGCACACTCGGCTCCGCACGCGTCGAGGACGAACTCGCGCACGAAACCGGCGTACGCCGCCGCGCCGAGGTAGTTGAGATGCGGCGCGTCGGCGAACCAGTCACGGCCGTCCGCGAGCGCAGCCCAGTCGGCGACGACGAGCTGGGGCCAACGGTTCGGTGCTGCGTGGATCTCGTCGTTGATCTCTGCCCACACCCCTTCCTGCTCGGTGAGCGTGAGCCAGATCACGCGCTCGACACCGACGGCGACGAGCGCTCGCATCACCTCGTCGAGCCGCTGTGCGTACCCATCCGGGCTGTCGTTGTAGCCGACGTTGACGACGACGATGCGCCCGAGCTCCGTGCCCAGCCGCTGCACCGCCGCGAGCGCGCTTTCGGGCGCATCGCTGTTCTCGGCCGGACAGCCCGGGTCGACGAGCTTGCGGCACGGCTGTTGCTCGATTCGCAGGTCGAGGCGCCGCCCGAGCTCGTTGCGCGCAGCTTCGTCCCAGAAGAGCACGCCGCCCACCGAGTCGGTGAGAACGGTCACTCGGGGCGGCGCCGCGGATGCACTCCCGGTCAGGGCGAGAGCGGCGCCGAGCACGGCCCAGATCCGCACGCTCGTTTTCTACACGACAATGAGCCCGTGCACGTGATCCCGATCCCCGGCCTCGAGCACCTGCCGTACGCCGAGGTCTGGTTCCACGAGATCGACGAGGCGCGCTGGCGCGAGGCGTCCGCCGTGGCCCGCGCGCTCGGTAAGGCCGGGCTCGACGTGTGGACGACGGACCGCACGCCCGAGGTCGTCGACTTTCTCGCACCGCGCGGCTACCAGGAGGACCGGCGCTACGTGATCTCGGAGCTCGACGTCGCCGAGGCTCCGGACCCGGAGCCGCCCACGTTCGACCTCGTGACGTTTGCCGAGCGTCCCGACCTCGAGCCCGTGCTCTACAGGCTCGCGCGTATTGCCTACGCGGATCAGCCGGGACGCAGCGAGTCGGTGATCGAGGGGTGGCACGACTGGGGGCTCGAGCGCCACCCGCCGGAGGCGTACTTCATCGCTGTCGAGGGTGGACGCGTCCTCGGCTACGGCTACCTCGAGCACGAAGACGAGCAGTGGAAGAACGGGTTCATGGCCGTCGCTCGGGACGCCCGCGGCCGTGGCGTCGCCGGCGCGATCAAGCGTGCGCAGATCGCCTGGGCCAAGGCAAACGGCGTTCCGACGTTGCGCACCGCCAACGAAGTCCGGCTCGAGTCGATGCTCGCGCTCAACCGTCGGTTCGGCTACCGCACGCTCTACGAGGAGATCGTCATGCGCGGTCCCGCCGCCTGAAACGGTGCAGCGTCACGGACTTCTTCGCCGCCTTCGGGGCCTGGGGAGGCGGCGGCTGGTCATGCTCGGCGAGCCAGCGCGCCGCCTCGTCGTCCTGATCCATCCCGACCGACGCCTCGCGCTCGCGCATGCGCTCGACGCCGCGCCGGGTCAACGGCTTCTTCCTGTTCACGCTCCTATTGTATGAAGGCGAGGTCCTCCGGAACCATTGACGTCGGCGTTTCGAAGAACGGGCCGGGGCCGTCCGGGTCGATCGTGACGGCGCCGTCCGAGGTGAAGAACGTTGCGATCTGCTGCTGCGCGGCGAATGCGAACGGCGCTCCCGGCTTGGTCGGATCGATGTTCGTCAGGAACGTGTGCGGATTCGTGCTCGTCCCGGCGGCGGCGTGCGCTAGGTCGTTGCGGAAGAGCGTCGCGCGGTTCGCGCAGCCGCACGCGCGCAGGATCGCGGAGGTCGTCGGATTCGGGACCGTCTTGTCGCCGCGGGCGAACTGGAAGATCACCGGCCGCGTGAGGTACGGCGCGTACGCCGCCGGGTTGCCCGCCTGCTGCGCCCACTCGGTGTTGTCGATCAGGTCCGCGATCGCCTCCGCGCCCGGCACGTCGTCGACGACGAGCGGGAGGTTGCGCAGCGGCATGTTCTCGTCGAAGTTGGTGAAGAACGCGTCGGGTGTCGGGTTGTTGTAGAGCGACGGGTTCCTCGTGATCAGCGCGATCCCGACGAGCGGCCGGAACGCCGGCGAGAGGCGGGCGATCTCGATGATCGGCCCGCCGGGGACGTTCGGCACGCCCGCGCGGATGTCGGGCTCGAGGCCGAGCAGCTGCGTGCCGTAGATGCCGCCGAACGACTGGCCGGCGTAGTAGATGCGTGACGTGCTGAGGTCCGGCATCCCGTCACCGTCGACGTCCACGCCGGCCTTCAGCTCTTTGACCAGCTGCATGATGTCGACGACGGTCTGGCGGAGGCCGTCGCGGTTTCCGATCAGGGACTGCGCGCCGACGGCGCTGACGCCCTCGGTCGAGTCGATGGTGCCGTCGTGGTTCTGGTCGAACCCGCGGCCGCCGGCAGCGAACGTCGTGGTCGAGCCGTCAACGCGCGTCACCGTGTAGGTGCCGTCCGCGCCGAAGCCGTGGCCGACGACGTTGATCGCGATCGACGCGATCTTGTTGCTCGCGAGCGTGCCCGCGACGGCCCACGGCGCGCCGTTCTTCGAGTCGGTGAAGCCGTGCCCGAAGATCGCCACCGGCCAGCCCCCGGCCGGAGCGGTTCCCGTGGGGAGGAACAGCGTGAACTGCAGGTGGTTCGTCGATTGCACGGCCGGGACGCCCGTGCGGGACCCGACCGCGGGGATCACTTCGTCCGCGTTCTCGTAGTCCGGTGAGTCGTACGTTCCGAACGCGATCGTGCCGACGCCGAAGAGCGCGGGTGTCGGCAGGAAGACGGGGTCGGCGAGCGGGCCGGTCGCCGTCAGCTGGCGGCTCCACTGGACGGTCGCCACCGACGACATCGGGAAGACCGTCCGCGTCCCGGCCGGCGAGCTGAACGACACCGGAGTCGCCCGGAGCTGCGAGCGGATCTTGGTCGAGACTGCCGTGATGCTCTGCGTGGTGAAGAGGCTCGCCTCTGCGACGTCGTCCGGCGAGATGCCCGCCGCGGCGACCGACGGCAGCGCAGCGAGCAGCGCATCGCGGTACGCCTTGGCGTCCTCGCCGCTCCGTCCGCGGAAGTCGTCGCCGTCGCGGACGTTCCCGTCGACGGGCTCGCCGTTCGTGTCGTGTACGCGCCGCGTCACCACGAGGAGATACGTCGAGGCTTGCGCGAGCTGCTCGTTGCTCTCGACGTGGAGCGTGTTCGTGAGAGGCTCCCAGACCGCCTGGTTGATCCCGACCACGTGCCGGCCGGGGCCGATCAGGAAGATCGTCGAGCTCGAGACGGTCTTCAGGTCGATCGGCTTCGAGAACGGGATCGTGATCCGCGGCTGGATGTTGAAGCCGTCCAGCGTGTCGAGCACCGCGATATCGGCGCAGTCCGACGGGAACGACCTGCAGTTCGGCTTCGGCAGGTCGACCCGAAGCCCCGTCGCCTGAGTCGCATCGGGGACCGTGTCGAGATTCGTCGGCATCGGCTGAAGCACGTGCGTCTTCGCGAACGCGCTCGTCGGAAACACGAGAAGCGCGAGCACGAGCGCGGCGAGCGTGGCGGCGCGGAAGGTGGTGCGCATGCGGAGGTACCCCCTGCAGCTCGAGGCGAGTTGTCGCGGCGACGCTACTCCCGTCTTGACTCGCGAGTCAATGGGCGGGCCCGAACGACCGTGCGCGGCCGGTCCCGGGCCGCGAGGGATCAGGCCGTCGGTTCTCCGGCACCTTGATCGCAGACCGCCCGCCTTCGCCGGCGAGCGGCTCGTCGTCGAAGCGCGGGACGACGTGCAGGTGCGCGTGCATGTGTCGCACGTCTTCGTCGTCTCTCGGAAAGGGGCTCCACGAGAGGAAGTAGCCGTCCGGCGCCAACCGCTCGTCCTGTGCAGCCTTCGCGGCGACGAGGAGCTCGCCTGTCGCCACCCACTCCTCGGGCGTGAGGTCGAACGGCGACGCGCGATGTGCGATCGGCACGATGATCCCGGATCCCGGCAGGACGTCGGGCGGGTCCCGCGGATCGCGAGTCGAGGCGTACACGCAGTGAGCGTTCTCGATGTACACCTCGGCCTCACGGAGGTTGTCCAGGTCGCAGAAGACGCAGTCGTGCTCGGGCACGACTGACATTCTCGCGACGTGGGCGCCGGGACCCGCCGAGTCGAGAAGGCGTGTGTCTAGTGAACGGTGAAGCTGCCCTTCATGAACGCCGAGTGCGGATCGCATGCGTAGACATACGTGCCTTTCTTCAGGTTCACGTGCCAGGTCGTCTTGCCCATCCCGGTGATCGAGGTCAGCTTGTCGACGGTGGCGCCCGTGATGTGGAAGTCGTGCTGGTCGGACCTGTCGTCGATCTTGAGCGTGTAATCGCCTGCCTTCAGCTTCGTGACCTTCTTGCCGTCCTGGGTCAGCGAGATGGTGAACCCGGGCCCGACGGTGCCGGTGAGCGTGTCCGACGTCGGTGCGGCGAGCGCCCCGGTCGCCCAGAGCACGGCCGCTGCGGCGATGACGGCCACGATGGTGAATGGCTTCATGCGACTCCTTCAGGTTGAGGATGCCCGCCTCAGACCAGGGTACGAAGCGAAGCCGCGCCTGTCCCGTCCAGATCGGAGAAACCGGCCTTTCGTCGAGGTTGGCACCAAATCGGGTGGTACCCGGCAGAATCGCCGTATGACCACCTTTCCCTCATCCCATCTGGATCTGCTCGAGAGCCAGGTCGCGACGCTGGCCACGATCGACCGCGACGGGCTTCCGCAGCTGACCGAGGTCTGGTTTCTCCACGACGAGGGCGAGGTGCGGCTCTCGCTGAACACGTCGCGGGCGAAGACGAAGAACCTGATCGAGCGACCGGCGTGCAGCCTCCTGCTCCTCGACCTCACGAATCCCTACCGCTATCTGGAGGTCCGGGGGCGTGCGGACGTCCAGCCCGATCCCGACTACGCGTTCGCCCGCAAGGTGGGCGCGAAGTACGACGACGACCTCAGCTCACGCGACCGGCCGGGCGAGGGCCGCGTCGTCGTGACGATCCAGCCGGTGAAGGTCCATGCGGTCGACATGACCGGCTGAGCGCCGCATGGATGCGGAGCAGCGCGACGGTCGACGCGCAGCTGCCGGCGGAGGCGCGGCGCGCGCGCTCGGGACCCGGATTCCGCGCTGTTCGAGGTGGCTAGATCTAGTCCGCCGAAACCGCGCTACCGGAGGTCCGGCGACAGTGGATGTCGCGCGTCGTACGCCTCGTAAAGGCTGAGTCTGAGGTCGAATCAGTACGCCTGGGCCCAGACCGGAAAGGCCACCGCAGCGCGCCCACAGCAGACGCAGGTGCCGCGCCGCGTCGGTTCCTCGTCGAGCGGCAGACACCTGATCGTCCCGGAACTGTCCTCCTTGACGCGGATCTCGCATTCCCGGCGGCCGCACCATGGAGCTTCGACGAACCCGGCCGCGTCGCGGAGGTACTCGACCATCTCCTCGTAGCCGCGCGGCGCGTGGAGCGTCCGCCGCTTCTGCTCATGTAGCGCCTCGCGGTAGAGAGATCTCTGGATGTCGTCGAGCAGCTCCTCGACCGCAGCGGACACGCGAGGCAATGCGATCTGCCGCTTCTCGCCGCTATCCCGACGGGCGACGGTGACCGCTCCCGCGGCGAGGTCGCGGCTGCCGATCTCGATGCGGACGGGCGCGCCTTTCAGCTCCCACTCGTTGAACTTGAAGCCGGGCCGGTAGTCGCCGCGATCGTCGACCCGGACACGAACGCGCGCCGCGCGCAGCTCGGCGGCGACGCCGGCGGCGGTTTGAAGCACATCAGCACGATCGTCGTCGCGGAAGATCGGCACGATCACGACCTGCTGTGGCGCGACGCGTGGTGGGAGCCGCAGTCCACGGTCGTCTCCGTGCGCCATCACGACGCCGCCGACCAGTCGTGTGCTCGCGCCCCACGAGGTCGCATACGGGTACCGCTCGCTGCCATCGCGGCCGGTGTAGCGAACGTCGAACGTGCGGGCGAAGCCCTGGCCGAGGTAGTGCGACGTCGCGGCCTGGAGCGCCTTTCCGTCGCGCATCAGCGCTTCGAGGGTGTACGTGTCGACAGCGCCGGGGAATCGCTCGCTCTCGCTCTTGCGACCCCGCAGCACAGGAATCGCGAGGACGTTCTCGATCGTGTCGGCGTAGACGTCGTGCAGGATCGTCAACGTCTCTGCGACCGCCTCCGCTTCGGTCTCGTGCGCAGTGTGTCCTTCCTGCCAAAGAAACTCGCTGGTGCGCAGGAAGAGGCGAGGCCGCAGCTCCCAGCGGACGACGTTCGCCCACTGGTTGTAGAGCAGCGGCAGGTCGCGATACGACTCCACCCAGCGGGCGTAGGTCGACCAGATCAGCGCCTCGGAGGTCGGACGTACCGCGAGCGGCTCCTCCAGTTTCTTCCCCCCTGCCTGGGTGACGACGGCGACCTCGGGGGCGAATCCCTCCACGAGCTCGCCCTCCCGCGCCAGCACCGAGCCGGGCACAAACAACGGGAAGTAGAAGTTCTCGTGCCCCGTCGCCTTGATGCGGTCGTCGAGCTCGCGCTGGATCGCTTCCCAGATCGCGTAGCCGTACGGCTTGATCACCATCGCTCCGCGGACGGCCGAGTTCTCGGCGAGGCCGGCGCGGCGCACCACCTCGCCGTACCACGCGGGGAAGTCGCTCGACTGGGTGGGCAAAGCTGTCGTACTCATCGGGACGCTCCCGAGAGCAGGCGTACTGCGAACATCACGCTCTCCTTCGTAGACGTCTAGCGGCGTTGGCGGAAGTGGTTTCGGCGCTCCAGGCCGAAAGCGGCGGGAGCGCCTACGCCGGGACGTGCACGAACGGCGGCCGTGGAGCGACCGCCGGTACCGGCCGAAGCCCGTCTTCGCGAGGCCGCAGCGACGTCATGTCCTGAGAATAGCGCCACAGCACGAAAAAGGCCCGGCATCTGTAACGCTTGCGGACGCCGCGACATACACGGGGTGAGATGCAGCAGTTCGAGCGGATCTGCGAGCAGCACGTGGATGCCGTCCGCGCCTACGTGCGGCGGCGTGCACCCGCTGACCTCGTAGAAGATGTCGTCTCGGAAACGTTCCTCGTGTGTCTCC
Source organism: Thermoleophilia bacterium (assembly GCA_013362295.1). Lineage (GTDB taxonomy): Bacteria > Actinomycetota > Thermoleophilia > Gaiellales > Gaiellaceae > PALSA-600. The sequence continues at coordinate 1,823 of JABFWJ010000445.1, read as the reverse complement.
GCCGGATCGATGCCACTCCGTCCGACCCGCTCCCATGGCTCTACGGGGTCACGCGCAAAGTGCTCGCGAACGAGCGCAGGCGACGAGCGAGGACAGCGCCGGCGCATCGCGACCTCGTCTGGGAGCCGGAGCCGGTCGGCGACGGCGCTCTCGCCGCCGCCTTCGCGGCTCTGAGCGAGCGCGACCGCGAGGTCCTACGGCTCGTGGCTTGGGAGGGGCTCGCGCTCCGTGAGGCAGCCGATGCGTTGGGCTGCTCGGCCCTCGCATGTCGGGTGCGTTACCACCGGGCGAAGACGCGGCTCGCCGCGCGGCTCGACGCTGCTGCGTCCTTTCGACCCGAACCGGAAGGAGCCATGAGATGAGCACCACTGTGATCGCGCGCCTGGCAGCCGCGAACCCCGTCCCGACGGGCGCCTCGCTCCACGAGCCCGCACCGTTGCGGCTTCCGCCTCGCCGCAGGGTGCTGACGATTGCGCTGGCAGCCGCTGTCGCCGTCCCTGCGCTCGCGTTCGCCGGCAGGCTCGCCGACGCGCTCAGGATCTCGAACGGCGGAACGCCCGTGTCCTCGAGCAAGGTCCTGAACGATGTCCTGCCGAGGCAGACCGGCCTCGACCGGGCGATGGAGGAGCTGAAGCTCGGTTCGACGATGCAGTACCTCGGTACGCTCAACGGCGCGAGCTTCTACGCCACGCGCAACGCCGACGGCCACTTCTGTCTCGGCATCGACTACATCGGCTCGCAGGACGACAAGATCTTCTTCTGCGGCCTGAACGACGATGGATTCCCGTCGCCCGACGAACAGGTTCTTGCACCTGCATTGCCGCACGTGCAGCGGTTGCAGGGTGTCGCCGCCGACGGCGTCGCGATGGTCGAGTTGATCGACGCGAGCGGAAACATCGTCGCCTCGGCACCCGTCACCGACAACTTGTTCGATTCGGATCTGACACAGGCGGGACAGCCCGCCTTCATGGTCACCCTCGACGCGAAGGGAAACGTGACCTCGCGGAGGGCGTTGCTGCAGCCGCCCGGCTCGTAGACGCACCTCGGCGAACGGCCACACGCGTCAGCACTCGATCGTCCATGCCGTCGAGGGTCGACCCCTCGTCCTGACCGGCGGCTTGCGCACTGTCCGAAAAGTGACGATGGGCGCAACCGGGAATCGCGCACACCATGTCGCTGTGGCCCGTCGAGTGCCGGGCGTTGTGGGGTTGGGGCCCCGGCGGCGAAGCGACGTTAGCAGCCGCAGCGCGTCACGACTGACCCGTCCCACGCGCAGTTCCGCTGCGATCTCCGCGAGCGCGTCGTCGACGCTCAGACCGTCGCCCCCGTGGCGCACCGTTTCGGGCGGAACCTGATCTTCGGCAAGCGCTCGCGTCCTCGAGAGCACCACGTCCGATGGCGCGCTTGCGAGCGCTGAGCGCGGGTTTCGTTTCGCTCCTGGTTCAGCCCGCTGCGCCCAGTGCGTCGCCGTCTCCGCGCTGACGCCGCGTATCGGCGCGGCGGATGAGTGCGTTCACTGGATGGAACGCAACTTGACCTCCGTCCGGTGGTTTCTGTGCCGATGCATCCGACGACCGATCCCCGTCCGCGCCGCGCCCTCGAGGACGCGAGCGGGCGGCGCCTGCGTCGGATGCGCTGGATTGGCCGTGCCGTAGCGCTCGTGTTCCTGCTTTGGTTCGCCGCGATCCTGCTCGGCGCGCTCGGCGTTGGGCCGGCCGGACGCGTGCCGTTCGGTAGCGCCCTGCGCCCCTCGCCCGGCCCGCCGCCGCTGCGTCGTCTGCCGCCGCCGCGACAGCCAACGCCGGCCGATCTCGTGCCCGCCC
>JABFWJ010000342.1 GCA_013362295.1 Thermoleophilia bacterium | reverse complement strand
AGGGCGGCGTCGGCTCGCCGTTACCTCCCGGCGTCTGGAACGAGGTCGCACTCGCGTACGTCCGCCGGGACCGGATGAACACGGCCGACGCGGCGCGCGTCTTCGCGCTCCTGAACGTCGCGATGGCCGACACGGGGATCGCCACCTGGGACACCAAGTACGCCTACTGGACGGCGCGGCCCGAGAACGCGATCCGGTCACTCGGCCTCGCCAGAAACTGGAAGCCCTTCCTGGCAACGCCGGCGTTCCCGTCCTATGTCTCCGCCCACTCGGCCTACTCGGGCGCCGCAAGCGAAGTGCTCGCGGCGATCTTCCCCAAGGATGCCGCCGCCTTCCGCGCGAAGGCGCGGCAGGCGGGGCTGTCGCGCCTGTACGGCGGCATCCACTTCCGGTCCGACCACGTCGCGGGAATCGCGATCGGGCGGAAGATCGGCCGCTTGGTGATCGAGCACTGGCGCCCCGCGAAGACGGATGCGGTTCATGCGCGGTGAACGGCTCGGACGCGTCCGGCTCCGCCGGCTGCACCTGCCCCTCCTCCTGCCGATCGTGGCGTTCGTCGTGCTCGCGGCGGCTGGTGCGATCCTCGTCGAGGAGCACACCGCCCGGACTCAGGCGACGCACGAGCTGCGCGACCGCAGCGCCGCTGCAGCACGTGGAGCGATCGCCGAGCTCGCCGACACGCGCCGCACGTACGAGACGTACGCACGGCTGCTGGCCGACACACCGGGCCTCATGCACGCCGTCGCAGCCGGGCACGGCAACCTTGCCAGACAGCTGCTCGCGCCGCTTCAGGCGCACGAAGCGTTCGAGGAGGTGACCGTCTACCAGGCCGACGGCACCGAGCTGCTCCACCTCGGGCCGCCGAAGGGCGACCGGGTCGACGCCGGCCGGTTCGCGGCCGCGATGGCCCGGCGGACGAGCTCGATGGGCATCGTCGCCCCGGCGGGCCTCGTCGTGATCGCCTCGACCCCGGTGGAGGAAGCTCACAGGATCGTCGGCGTCCTGGTCGTGGCGAGCACGTTCCACGATCGACAGCTCGCCGTGCTGCGGAGGCAGGAGGGAGCCGAGTTCGCGCTCTACCAGGGCAACAGCCTGGTCACGAGCTCGACCGGGCGCCCCGATCTGCAGCGCGTCCTCGAGTCCGTCACGACCTCGCCCGAGGGCGTCGAGCGGCTCAATAGACGGCTCTCGGCCTTCCATCTGTACGCCGACGAGCGCAGGCTCGCAGGCGGCGCGCTGCTCGCCTTCACATCGAGCAGCGATCTCGACGCCTTCGCGCGCGAGCGCACGCACGTCGTCCTCGGGGCGGCGGCCGCGCTGCTCGTCGCACTCGCGCTGATCGGCGCGTTCATCTCGCGCACGGTGACCCGGCCGCTCAAGGGGATGGCCGCGGTCACGTCCGGCATGCTCAGCGGCGACTACACCGGCCGCGTCGCCGGGAGCACGATCCCAGAGCTCGACGCACTCTCGACGGCGGTCAACCACCTCGCCGAACAAGCCGAAGGACGCGCTCTCGTCGAGGAGCAGCTCCGCCAGTCGCAGAAGATGGACGCCGTCGGCAGGCTGGCGGGCGGAATCGCGCACGACTTCAACAACCTGCTGACCGCGATCATCGGGCGCAGCGAGCTCCTGCAGATGCGGATGAGCGCCGAGGACCCCGCACGCGCGGACACCGCTGAGATCCTCGAGGCGAGCAACCGCGCCGCCTCGCTCACACGCCAGCTCCTCGCGTTCAGCCGCAAGCAGGTGCTCGAGCCGAAGGTTCTCAGCCTCAACTGCGTCGTGGTCGAGAGCGAGAAGCTCCTGCGGCGCCTGATCGGCGAGGACGTCGAGCTGTCCTGCGAGCTCGACCCGGAGCTCGGGCACATCAGGGCCGACGCAGGTCAGCTCGAGCAGGTGATCCTCAACCTCGCCGTCAACGCACGCGACGCCATGCCGCAGGGCGGCGGGCTCACGATCTCCACGAGCAATGTCGACGGCGACCACGTCGCACTGTGCGTCGCCGATACGGGCGTCGGCATGGACGCGGAGACCCAGTCGCGCATCTTCGAGCCCTTCTTCACGACGAAGGAGCCCGGCAAGGGAACCGGGCTCGGTCTCGCCACGGTGCACGGCGTCGTCGAGCAGAGCGGCGGCTCGATCCGCGTGCAGAGCGAGCCGGGGCGCGGCACGGTCTTCACGATCTACCTGCCGCGGGTCGCCGAGCCGGTCGAGGCACCGCCCGAGATTCCGGGCGAGCGCGTCGCACGCGGGACGGAGACCGTGCTCCTCGTCGAGGACGAGGCGATCGTCCGCAGCCTCGTCGTCGAGATGCTCGAGAACTGCGGGTACGACGTGTTGGAGGCTCCCGATCCCGAGGAAGCGATCCGGATCTGCAGAACCCACGACGGGCCGATCGAGCTGATGATCACGGACGTCGTGATGCCCGGAATGAGCGGCAGCGCCCTGCTGGAGCGCGTTGCTCCCCTCCGGCCCGAGATGAAATCGCTGTTCATGTCGGGCTACACGGACGACGCCGTCGTCCGCAGCGGCGTCACGCACGCGGCCGCCACGTTCCTCCAGAAGCCCTTCACCCAGCAGGCGCTCCAGGCGAAGGCGCGCCGGCTGCTCGACGCTGCGTAGGTTCCCGGCCGGCCCCGGGGAATAGCTTCTTGCTTCAATCGTTGAAGTAGCTATAACTGCTGAACGAAGGAGCTGAGTTTTGTCTGATTTGCTGCTGATCCCGCTCGAGGACAGCGTCGTCTTTCCGAACATGTCGGTGACGTTGACCGTGGAGGTCGGAGAGGCCGAGCGGGTCTTCCTCGTCCCCGTGCGCGACGGCGAGTACGCCGGCGTGGGCACGGTGGCCGAGGTCACAGGGAAGATGCGCCTGCCCGGCGGCGGCAGCGCCGTCACGGTTGCGGGACTCCATCGCGGCATCGCCGGGGCCGCCCACACGGGGCCTGACGGCCGCCTGCGCGTCGAGGTCGAGGAGCGGCCCGACGAGCAGCCGCCGCGTGTCCGCACCGCGGAGCTCGAGCGGGAGTACCGCGCCGTCGTCGAGGAGATCCTCGACCTGCGCGACGCGGACCCGCGCGTCCACGATTTCGTGCGCTCGATCACCGAGGCCGGCGCACTGGCGGACACCTCGGGCTACGCGCCCGACATCAACTTTGCCGAGAAGGTCGAGCTGCTGGAGACGGTCGACATCGTCGAGCGCCTCGAGCTCTCGCTGCGGCTGCAGCGCGAGCGCCTCGCGGAGCTGCAGGTTCGGCGCCGCATTCGCGAGGACGTCGAGACCGGTGCGCAGAAGCAACAGCGCGAATACATCCTGCGCCGCCAGATGGACTCGATCCGGAAGGAGCTCGGCGAGGACGACGGCTCGGCCGCCGAGGACTACCGCACGAGGATCGCCGAGGCCGAGCTGCCGGAGGCGGTTCGTGAGCAGGCCGAGCGCGAGGTCGCACGGCTCGAGCGCATGGGCGACCAGACCGGCGAGTCGCAGATGATCCGCACGTACCTCGACTGGCTGTTCGCGGTGCCGTGGGGCAAGCGCTCCGAGGAGCGCCTCGACCCGAAGCACGCACGCGAGGTGCTCGATGCCGACCACGCCGGCCTCGAGGACGTCAAGAACCGCATCGTGGAATACCTCGCCGTCCGCAAGCTGCGGCAGGAGCGCGGCATCGAGGAGGACAAGCGCTCCGGCGCGATCCTGACGCTGATCGGACCTCCCGGAACCGGCAAGACGTCGATCGGCGAATCGATCGCGCGCGCGCTCAACCGCGAGTTCGTGCGCATGTCGCTGGGCGGCGTGCACGACGAGGCCGAGATCCGCGGCCATCGCCGGACCTACATCGGCGCGATGCCGGGTCGGCTCGTGCGCGCACTGCGCGATGCGAAGACGATGAACCCGGTGATCCTGCTCGACGAGGTCGACAAGGTCGGCGCGGACTGGCGCGGCGATCCGTCGGCAGCCCTCCTCGAGGTCCTCGATCCGGCGCAGAACCATTCGTTCCGCGACCACTACCTCGACGTCGAGCTCGACCTCTCGCAGGTCGTGTTCATCGCAACCGCCAATGTGGCGGAGACGATCCCCGGACCGTTGCTCGACCGCATGGAGATCATCCGGTTCGACGGTTACACGGTGGACGAGAAGGTCGCGATTGCCCGCGACTACCTCTGGCCCCGCCAGCGCGAGCGCAACGGCCTCCACGACGAGGAGGTCGCCACGACCGACGCGATCCTCGGAACGGTCGTCACCGAGTACACCCGCGAGGCGGGCGTGCGGCAGCTCGAGCGCGAGCTCGGGAAACTGCTGCGCAAGACCGCGACGCGCATCGTGTCGGGTGATCTCGCCACACCGGTGCCGGTCGACCTCGAGCTCGTCCGAGACGCCCTCGGCCGCCAGCGCTTCTTCCAGGAGTCCGCGGAGCGGACGGCGGTGCCGGGTGTCGCCACCGGTCTCGCGGTGACCGGCACCGGCGGTGACGTCCTGTTCGTCGAGGCGACCTCGATGAAGGGCAAGGACGGCCTCGTCCTCACCGGTCAGCTCGGCGACGTGATGAAGGAGTCGGCGCGCATCGCACTCTCATACGTGCGCTCGCACGCCGACGAGCTCGGGATCGACGGTGAAACGTTCGACGAGCGCTCGTTTCACGTCCACGTTCCCGCGGGGGCGATCCCGAAGGACGGGCCGAGCGCCGGAATCACGATGACGACCGCGATCGCGTCGCTCCTCTCCGGGCGGCCGGTCAAGCACACCGTCGGCATGACCGGCGAGGTGACGCTGCAGGGCCGCGTCCTCCCGATCGGCGGCCTCAAGCAGAAGGTGCTCGCGGCGCACGCGGCGGGTCTGACCGATGTGATCATTCCGGAGCGGAACCGGGCCGACCTCGACGACGTGCCCGCGGATGTCAAGGCAGAGATGGCGTTCCATCCGGTGATGACGCTGGACGAGGTGCTCGCGCTGGCGCTCGAGCCGGCACCGGCACATGCGCTGCCGTAACTGCACGCCGATGCCCGAGGAGGTCCGCCGCGCGGCGGACCTCCTCGAACGACGGTGGACCGTCTCGATCATCTGGGCGTCGCACAGCGGAGCCGTCCGCTTCGGCGAGTTCGCCCAGTCGCTCGGTCCGATCCCGCCCGCCACGCTCGCGACGCGTCTCGTCGAGCTGGAGAATGCCGGCGTGCTCGAACGGACGCTCGTGCCCGGGCGCCCGCCCCGCACCGAGTACCGCCTGACCGAGCGTGGACGCGCCCTCACCGGGCTGCTGAACGCGCTCGGCGCGCTCGCGCGCTGACGGTTCGTCGTAAGCTGCCGCGGTGCACGCGCTCGCGCTCCTGCTCGCCGCGGTGGCGCTGACGCCGTTGCAGAAGGCGCAGCTGATGGTCGTCACGACCGAGCGGCCGGGGATCTTCTCCGGCGCCGCGCACATCCGGTTCGCCG
>JABFWJ010000420.1 GCA_013362295.1 Thermoleophilia bacterium | reverse complement strand
TTCCGATCTAGAGGAACTCCTCGATCTCGCGTGGGTAGATGTTCTCGCCGCCGCGGATGATCATGTCCTTGATCCGGCCGACGATGTTGACGTAGCCCTCGTCGTCCATCACGGCGAGGTCGCCGGTGTGCATCCACCGGGCGGCGTCGATCGCCTCGCGCGTCGCGTGCTCGTCGTTCCAGTAACCGAGCATGACGCAGTAGCCGCGCGTGCAGAGCTCGCCGGTCTCGCCCCGCGCGCCCGTTCGGCCGGTGTCCGGTTCGACCACCTTCACCTCGACGTGCGGATGGACGCGGCCGACGGTCGAGACCTGCTTCTCGAGCGGGGCGTCGCGGCGCGTCTGCGTCGAGACGGGAGACGTCTCCGTCATGCCGTAGCAGATCGTCACCTCGCGCATGTGCATGTCGCTCTGGACGCGCCTCATCACCTCCACGGGGCACGGGGAGCCGGCCATGATCCCGGTGCGCAGGCTCGTGAGGTCGAAACGGTCGAACTCGGGGTCCGCGAGCTCGGCGATGAACATCGTCGGGACGCCGTAGAGCGAGGTGCAGCGTTCTGCGGCCACCGTCTCGAGCACGGCGCGCGCGTCGAAGGCCTCGCTCGGCAGGACGATGCAGGCCCCGTGGCTGACGACGGCGAGATTCCCGAGCACCATCCCGAAGCAGTGGTAGAACGGCACCGGGATGCACACACGGTCCTCCGGCGTGTAGCCGAGGATCTCGCCGATGAAGAAGCCGTTGTTGAGGATGTTGTGGTGCGACAGCGTCGCGCCCTTGGGAAAGCCGGTCGTTCCCGACGTGTACTGGATGTTGATCGGCTCGTCGAAGTCCAGCTCGCCCTCGCGGGACTGCAGCTCGTCCCCGCCGACGGCGTCGGGGGACGCGAGCAGGTCGTCCCATTCCTCCCCGAGCACGACCGAGCGCCGCAGGTCCGGCGCATCGACGCCGGCGAGCAGCTCTCGGTAGTCGGCCTCCCTGAAGCCCGGGGCGAGGATCAGGAGCGAGCAACCTGATTGCTGCAGCGCGTACTGAAGCTCGTGCGCGCGGTACGACGGGTTGATGTTGACGAGGATCGCCCCGAGCTTCGCCGTCGCGAACTGGACGATCACCCACTCCGCGTTGTTGGGCGACCAGATCCCGACGCGGTCGCCCTTGCGCACGCCGAGGCCGAGCAAAGCGCGCGCGCACCGCTCCACCTGCTCGTCCAGCTCGGCGTACGTCCAGCGGATGCCTTGGTGCCGCGCGACCAGCGCCGGCCGGAGGCCGTGGGCGGCGACCACGTCGTTCCACATGGCGCCGATCGTCTCCCCGCGAAGCGGGAGCTCGGACGGACCCTGGGCGTAGGCCGGGCGCCTCATCGAACCCGTCAATGCTGCGCGGCGAAGATCACCCAGGCGCGCAGCGCCAGCACGCCCAGGAGAACGAGCGTCGGCCCGAGCACCAGTGCCTGCACGCGGCCGGCCGCGAGCGTGCCGCCGGAGCCCACTCTGAACCGCCGGGCGGTGAGGCCGGCGAGGGCGGGCAGCATCCCGACCAGCGCGGCGAGCCAGAGCAGCACCCACGGGAAGCTGAGCGCCTTGCCGAGCGTGCCGTCGTCGATGAGCGTCAGGAGGACGATCACCAGCAGCACCAGCTCGAGCACGGTGAAGAGCCGCTCGCTGAGCTCCAGCATCCCGCGCGTGGACTCGGCGCCCGACCGGTAGCGCGACAGGAGCAGCAGGAGTGCCGCGGCGCCCGACAGTCCCGACGCGAGGAACAGGCCGCCGAGCGCCCAGCTGTCGCTCCAGATCGGCTGATTCGAGACGGCGAGCAGCACGCCCGTGTAGCCCGCGATGAAGAGGTAGACGACCGAGCCGACGACGCTCCAGGCCATGCCGACGGCTCCGTCGAGGAGCGCCCGCGACCTGCGGTCGCGCGCGAGCGCGTCGAGGAACGAGACCGCGGCGAACACCGAGGCGACGAGCAGCGCCCAGACGCCCACGGACATCGGCGTCGACGAGTTGAAGTTCAACCCGAACTGGCCGGGAGTCGTGTTGAAGAGCATGTGCCAGAAGCGGAGCGGTTGCTTGAGGTCGAGCGTGAGCAGGAGCAACCCGAGGAGCGTCGCCGGGAAGGCCACGTAGAATCCGATGCGCGCCACGGCCTCGTCGGCAGGCGCGCCCCAGTAGCGGAGGAGCGTGGCGAGGAAGTAGCTCCCTCCGGCCACCCCCGCGAGGAAGAAGTAGAAGAGGATGTACCACGTCCACTCGGGCGGCCCGGCGAAGTGCTCAGTCGCGGCGATGATCGTCACGGCGTGGCTTCCGGCGGCGGTGCTTCGGGAGGCGGCGTCGCGCGGGCGACCGAGCCGCGGTTGCGCAGCGCGAAGATGGCGCCGAACACCGCGACGACGGCGGTGCCGACGACCCCGAGATAGCCGCCGAGGTTGTTGCGCTGCGGGAGCACGGCGTCCTCGGCGCGTGGGAGCTTGTAGACCTCGGGCTTGTCCATGAGCAGGAAGAACGCGTGCAGGCCGCCGTAGACCTTGTCGTCGTGCCCGTACAGGTTCGCCTCGGATGTGCCCCCGGCGTGCACCTGGGCGAGCCGACGCTCGGCCTTCGCCCGCAACTCGTCGAGCGGCCCGAATTGGATCGACTCGGTCGGGCACGCCTTCGCGCACGCGGGCTCCATGCCGCCCTGGAGCCGGTCGTAGCAGAGCGTGCACTTTCTCGCGACGTCCTGTTCCGGGTCGATGTCGATCACGTCGTACGGGCACGCGGCGATGCAGTTGCGGCAGCCGTTGCACACCGACCCCTGGATGAAGACGGTGTCGAACTCGGTCCGGATGATCGCGCCGGTGGGGCAGACGTCCATGCAGCTCGCGTGAGTGCAGTGCTTGCAGACGTCGGACATGAGCAGGAAGGGCTTGCCGTTCCCGTTGCCCATCGTCTCGTCCGGGACGTTGTCGATGAACTTGACGTGCCGCCAGTTCTGGCCGTCGAGCGTTCCCGTGTTGTCGAGGCTCTCGCCGAGGAATCCCTTATCGGTGGCCGGCAGCTGGTTCCACTCCTTGCACGCGACCTCGCAGGCCTTGCAGCCGATGCAGACACTCGTGTCGGTGAAGAATCCGTAGGCCTTGCCGGGGACGATGTTCGTTGCCATCGGATCAGAATCCCATCAAGTTCGGTGTGACCTTCGTCAGGCCCTGGTCGGCGGCGTAGAGGTCGAGCGGCAGCGCGGCCAGCTCGTCGACCTCGGGAACCGCCCTGGTGTCGCGCGCCATGTCGACCTCGATCAGATAGCGACGGCAGCTGTCGCAGCCGACGACTCGGAGGTTCGGGAAGATCGCCGGACCCGCGCCGTTCCCGTTGGCGTGGGGCGACACTGCGCCCGTCCACTGCTCGGCGTACACGAGCAACCGGTCCTCGTCGGATTCGCCGCAGGCCGGGCACGCGCTGCGCGTGTAGTCCCAGCTCGTCGCGCAGCGTGCGCAGAGCAGGTTCCGCCGGCCGGTGACGAGCGAGTCGCCGGAGTCGGCCGCGACGGAGAGCTGGGGCCGGCCCCCGCAACTCGGACAGAGCGCGCGGCCCTCGGCGGCGGCGCGGCCGGCGAGCGGTCCGAGTGCCTCCAGTGCCGGTGCCAGCGAGCCAGCCTGAAAGCGCAGCCTCGGTCGTACCCGAGGCGATCCGTGCACGCACTGCCTCGCCGAGCGCCGCCGGGCCGGCGGTCGCTGTGACGTCGACGACTGCCGGCAGCACGCGCGCCGCGGTCCACGACACGAGCTCCGTCGCCGGCGGCGCGGTCTCCGCGGCGGCGCGCCACGTCTCCTCTTGCACCGGAAGCAGCGCGAGATAGAGCGTCAGCACCTCGTCGGCGAAGGGATGCCGATCGCGCAGCTCCTCGGCGCGCACCCGCCGAGCCTCCCAGGGGCTCGCGTCGACCGCGACAGGGACGGGATCCGTGCTCACATCTTCTCCATGTTCACGAGGAAGGCCTTGAACTCGGGCGTGCGAACGGTCGCGTCGCCGACGAACGGCGTGAGGGCGTTGGCGAGCCAGTGGTCGCCCGTGTTGATGCCGACGTATCCCCAATGGATCGGGATGCCGATGTGGAAGACCTTCTTGCCGTCGATCGTCAGCGCGCCGAGGCGGTTCGTCACGAGCGCGCGCACCTCGAGCTTCCCTCGCTTCGACGAGACGCGCACCATGTCGCCCGTCTCGATCCCCTTCTCGCGTGCGAGCTCTGCGGGGACTTCCACGAACGCCTCCGGCTGAAGGGCAACGAGCTTCTCGACGTGCTGGGTGACATAGTGCTCGTGCTCGGTGAGCCGATACGTGGTGCCGATGTACGGGAAGTCCTTGGCGGTTCCGAAGCGGTTGGGTCGTCCGGCGGCCTTGTCGTAGAGGAACGTCGCGGGCGAGATGGAGACCTTCGGGTGCAGCGGGTTCGCGATCGGCGATTCGACCGGCTCGTAGTGCTCCGGGAAGGGCCCGTCGGAGAGGCCGTTCGAGAAGAGGCGTCCCGTGCCCTCGCCGGTCATGATGAACGGGAGCGGTGACGTCGGATCGCTCGGGTCCGCGTCGGGCAGGTAGTCGGGAACGTCACCGACCCACAGCTTTTGCTTTGCGTCCCACTTGATCCCCGGCCTGCTCGGATCCCACGGCTTGCCGGCGGGATCGGCGGACGCGCGGTTGTACAGCACGCGGCGGTTCGCCGGCCACGAGAACGCCCATTCGGGGAAGAAGCCCATCCCGGTCGGGTCGTTCTTCTTCACGTCCTGGACCCCGTTCCGGCGTTCCATCATGTTCCCGTCCTCGGTCCACGAGCCGACGTAGATCCAGTTCCCCGACGACGTCGAGCCGTCGTCGGTCAGGTCCTTGAACGACTTCATCTGCGTGCCGGCCTTCAGGTCCTTGCCGTTCACCTCTCGCGCGATCTCGTCGAAGCCGGGCTTGCGCGGGTCCTTGTAGTCGAACGTGAGGTCCATGATCGGATCCGGGAACGCGCCGCCGTTGCGCTGGTAGAGCTCGCGCACCCGGAGGAAGAGGTCGGCGAGGACCCAGTGGTCGTGGCGCGCCTGGCCCTCTGGCGGAAGGACCTCGTCCTTCCATTGCAGCCAGCGACCGCTGTTCGTGAACGACCCGGACTTCTCGATCCAGTGCGTCGCCGGCAGCACGAACACTTCCGTCTGGATACTCGAAGGGTCGGCGCCGGGCGCATGCCAGAACTCCGAGCTCGTGGTCGGGAAGGCATCCATCACGACGAGCCACTTCAGCTTGCCGAGCGCCTCGTGCACCTGGTTCGCATCCGGCCCGATGCTCGCGGCCGTCATCCCGCTCAGGATGACGCCCTCCATCTTCCCCTTCAGCGCCTGGTCGAAGATGCTGATCCACGACGAGTTCCCGGCCGGCTTCGGCAGGTGGCTGTAGGCGAAGTCGTTCTCCTTCCGGG
>JABFWJ010000213.1 GCA_013362295.1 Thermoleophilia bacterium | reverse complement strand
GTCTGAAAGCCGACGACTGCATCAGCCGAGAGGATCAGCTCGCGTGTGTCGGCGTCGGGAGCCGCGAGGCGCACGCGCGGATTTCCTCCGGCCTTGGCCTCGAGCGAGGCGCGCTCGGCATCGCGGTCCTGCAGCGGGTGGAGCTTCACGAGCACCTCCCAACCGTCGGACGTCGCTTCGATCAGCGACCTCTCGGTCTCGTCGCGCAGGTCGAGCCAATCGACTCCGCCTTCGTGGAGGTACGCGTCCGGCTCGTAGCTGAGGAAGAGCACGGAGCGCGTTCCGTGCGCACGCGCGGGCGGATGTGCATAGACGTCGAACCGTGGCTGTCCGGTGACCTCGATCAGTGCCGCGTCCGACCCGGCCGCGACCCAGAACTGCTTGTGGCGCTCGCTGCAGACGGTCATACGGTCGGACACGAACGGCGCATACGACTCCACCTCGGGCGCGTGCTCGGCGAACGAGTACTCGGTGATCGTCGTCTCCTTCTGCGCGACGAAGACCGGGACGCCGAGCTCGTGGCAGTTCTCGGGAAACGTGCGCACGTAGTAAAAGGCGTCGGAGGGCAGGAGCAAAACGTCGTACGGCCACTCGACGTAGAGCCGCGCGAGTTCGCGCCGGCACCACGCGGAGAACGCCTGTCGCTGCCGCTCGAGCTCGGGACGCGCCCACGCCTCGAGCCCGTCGCGGACGTCCGGCGGGAACATCTCGTTCGCGCGGTCGCGGAAGCGCCAGTACGGGACGGTGCGCCACGCGAACCGGCCGCCCCCGGCCTCGATCAGCGCCTCGCGGTCCTGGCCCGAGAAATGGTCGAGCGCCAGGATCCGCAGGCGCTCACGCACCGCGCTGCTCCGCCACGATCTGCTCGCAGAGGTCGAGTACCCGCCGCGTCCGGTCGGAGCGGACGAACTGCGAGCGGACCTTCGCGCCGAAGCGCTCGGCGCGCCCGGCGGCGGCCTCAGGGTCGTCGAGGGACGCCGCGATCGCCGCGGCGAGCGCCTCGGGATCGCTCGGGGGTACCAGCACTGCTTCGTCCGGGCCCGACACGAGGTCGCGAACGGGGCCGATGTCGGGCGCGATCACCGGTGTGCCGACGGCCGCGTACTCGAGCACCTTGATGGGAGAGCCGTACCAGTTCGAGTCCGGCAGCACCGCGACGTCGAATGCCGAGATGTAGCTCGGCACCTGCTCGTAGGCCACGTGCGGCACCACGGTCGCGACATCCTCGGCGCCGAGCGCTCGCGCCCGCTCCTCGGAGCCGCCGATCAGGACCAGCTTCGTATCGGTGCGCCGCTCGCGGAGTCGGCGCGCCGCGTCGACGAGAACGTCGACGCGCTGATAGCTCGCGAGGGAGCCGACGAATCCGATCAGGCGCGCACCGCCGCCGAGTTCCTCGCGGAGGCGCTTGGTCTCGGCGCCGTCCACCGGGTGGAAGAGCTCGGTATTGACCCCCTGCGGTAGCCAGTGCACGCGCTCGGAGTCGACGCCCCACTCGCGTACGAGGTACTCGCCCATCCCGCGCGCCATCACGATCAGCGCCGCCGCTTCACGCCGTCTCGCGGCCTCGCAGGAGCGCAGGTGGCCCGCGAGCGGGCTCGACGACGACGCGCGCAGCTCGTCCGTGATCGGATCGAGGTTCTCGAGCACGTGGAGAAGGCCGCGCTCGCGCGCGAACGCCGAACCGGCGAACGAGTTCGGGAACCAGTACTCGAACACGAGCTGTGCGCCCGCTAGGCGCCGGTCAGCGGCGAGCCGCTGCCGGAAGCGGCGGTCCTTGCGCAGAAGCGCGGCGTCGCGCACCGAGTCCCAGATCACCGGTGGGATGCGGCTCTTCGACGTCCGCACGGCGTCCGGGACCTCGAGCGGCGCCGTCTCATAGGAATGGAATGCGACCTCCTGGCCGAGCGCCTCGAACCCGTCGAGGTCCTCGCGGATGTCGATGGCGTTTCCGCCCAGCGCGACGGGGTCGAAGCGGCCGCCGAACAGGTACGCGATCTTCACGGCCGCAGGCTAGCGGCGCCGGTCGGAAGGATCCGTATCCTGGGCGGCGCATGACGACTGTCGAAAAACCGCTGACCGTCATCAGGCCTCAGGAGGGGTGGCGGGCGCTGAACCTCGCGGAGCTCTGGCGCTCTCGCGAGCTCGTGGGGTTCCTGGCGTGGCGAGACATGCAGGTTCGCTACCGGCAGACCGCGATCGGCGTGGTCTGGGCGATCGCCCAGCCGTTCCTGACGATGGTCATCTTCAGCGTGGTGTTCGGCCACTTGGCGGGGCTGAAGTCCGAGGGGCTCCCGTACCCGCTGTTTGCGTTCGCGGCCCTCGTGCCGTGGCAGTTCTTCGTCTACTGCCTGACCCAGTCGGGCAACTCGCTCGTCGCGAACCAGAGCCTGATCACGAAGGTGTACTTCCCTCGCCTCGCGATCCCGCTCGGGGTGGTGCTCGCGGGGCTGATCGACTTCCTGCTCGCGTCGGTCGTGCTCGGCGCAATGATGGTGTACTACGGCGTCGCGCCGACACGCGCGGTTCTCTTGCTGCCCGTCTTCTTGCTCCTCGGGCTGACCACCGCGCTCGGCGTTGGCACGCTCCTGTCGGCGACCGCGGTGCGCTTCCGTGACGTGCAATACGTGATCCCGTTCCTCGTCCAGTTCTGGCTGTTCGCGACGCCGATCGCGTACGAGCCGGGGATCTTCCCGCAGCCGTGGCGTTCGATCCTCGGGCTGAATCCGATGGCCGGCGTGGTTGAAGGATTCCGCTGGTCGCTGCTCGGATCGCACACCGCGCCGGGCTACAGCATCCTCCTTTCCGGCGCCGTGGCCGTCTGCATCTTGGCGGTCGGACTCGTCGTCTTCCGGCGCATGGAGGCGTCCTTCGCAGACCGGATATGAGCGACCTCGCGATTCGTACCGTCGGCCTCGGCAAGAAGTACCGGCGCGGCCTGCACGTCGAGCCATACCGCACGGCGCGGGACGCGATCGCGTCGCTCGTCACGACGCCGTTCGGGCGCGGCCCGCGGAAGCAGGAGGACCCCTGGTTCTGGGCGGTGCGCGACCTGACCTTCGACGTTGCGGAGGGCACGGTGCTAGGCGTGATCGGGCCGAACGGCGCGGGCAAGACGACGCTCCTCAAGCTGCTCTCGCGCGTGACGACGCCGACGGAGGGATACGCGGAGTTCCGAGGGCGCGTCGCGACCCTGCTCGAGGTGGGGACCGGGTTCCATCTGGAGTTGACCGGACGGGAGAACATCAAGCTGAACGGCGCGATTCTCGGGCTCGGTCGCAAACAGATCGCCGAGCGCATCGACCGGATCCTGGATTTCGCAGAGGTGCGCGAGTTCGCGGACACGCCGGTCAAGCGCTACTCGAGCGGAATGTTCATGCGACTGGCGTTCTCTGTTGCCGCACATCTCGAGCCCGACATCCTGATCGTCGACGAGGTGCTCGCGGTCGGCGACGCGGCCTTTCAGAAGAAGTGCCTCGGCAGGCTCGGCGAAGTCGGCGCCGAGGGCCGAACGGTCCTCTTCGTGAGTCACAACATGGCTGCGGTCAATCAGCTCTGCGACCGGGCACTCGTCCTGAACAAAGGCCACATCGAACTCGAGGGAAGCGTGCGCGACGTCACCGAGGCGTATCTCACGAGCTTCGCCGGCGCGAGCGCCGAGGCGCTCTTCGAGCCGCGGAGCGATAGCCCGGCGTACATCTCTCGGCTCGTGACGACGTCGGCCGAAGGGCGTCCGCAATCACGGTTCACGAGCGACGAGGCGGTTGTACTGGAGGTCGACTTCGAGGTCGTGCAACGGCTCGACGGCGCGCGCGTCTGGGCTTGGCTCTATAGCGCCGACGGCACGTGGCTCTGCGGCGCCACGGACAGCGAGGCCAATCCGTCGGCGCCTGCCACGAGGGAGGCCGGCGCCTATCGCACCCGTTTCGCATTCCCTGCGCACGTGCTGAACGAGGGCGCCTACCAGTTCCGGGCGTTGATCAGCACTCAGCGCGGCATGCGCAACTGGGATTACCACGACGACCGCTCGAGCGGGTTCTTCGAGCTCGAGGACACCACCGACTACACGTCGAGCGATCTTGGCAAGCGGCGCTCACTCCTGCTCGTGCCGATGGCCGCGGAGGAACAGCGCATCGAGAGGCATGCGGCCGTCGTCGGCTGAGCGCATTGCGTTTCGGCTCCGCGCGCTCCGCGACCGAGTCGACGCACTCGTCAACCGCCGCGCCGCCGCGCGACGCCGTTTGCTGATCGATGCGGCCACCGGGCCTCCGTCGAGCGTCTCGCGTACCGGTGCGTTCGACTATGAGCGCGCCCGTCGCCTCTACCAACGTCCCGCGACCCTCGAGGGCCGTCTCTACAACTACGTGCTCTACCCAGGCGACTCGGACATCCTGTGCGTCCATTTCTCGGCGTTCTTCGGCGAATGGGGCGAGCAGCGCGGGGTGCGCGCGCAGTTCGCGGGGTATTTCCACCGGCTGCGGATGTTCTGGCCGGTCTCGCAGTACAACTTCCTCTTCCTCTGCGACACGTTCGGCGCGGATGACAACGGCACGTACTACAAGGGCGAGTCGGGCGACTTCTTCGTGGAGCGGGCGATGGACGAGATCATCTCCGGCGCTGCCGATCGCGTCGGCGCAGAACCGGGCCGCACGGTCGCGCTGGGTTCATCGATGGGGGCTACCGGGGCGATCAGGTTCGCGCTCCGTCATCGCTTCGCAGGGGCCGTCGCCGTCAGCCCGCACATCGACCTCGACCTCTGCGCGCGCTACCAGGGGCGGCAACGTCATGTAGCCGCGCTTCTCGGTGCGGACGACGTGGAGGATCCGGTGCACTTTCCCGTCACGCGTGAGATTCGCTCGCTCGTCTCCGAGGTGACGCCACTGCCCCGACTCGTCATCCAGTCCGCCCGCGACGACACCGGCGTTCATGCCGAGCAGGTCGAGCCTCTCGTCGAGCAATGGCGCTCTCGGGGCGGGTTCGTCCGGACGGACTTCCACGACACCGGCGGACACACGAGCGACTACGCGACCCCGGAGTTCTTCGTTGCCGCGGTCGAGGAGTGCCTCGTGCCGCAGCCCGAGGCCGCGGCGCGGTGAGAGCGCACATCGAGCAGCTCGTCTCGCGGACGAGGCAACGCCTCAAGCTCGCCGCCGACAACCTGAGCGGCCGCAGCGAGGCCGATCGGGCCTCCAGCTTCTGGGAGAGTCTCACCGATTACCACGAGCAGAACGACTTCGACGAGACGGGAATCGGCCGCAGCCGCTGGCTCGCCACCGAGCTGATCCCCGGCCTGGGAATCGAATCCGTGCTCGAAGTGGGAACGAACAGCGGCCGGAACCTCGCTGCGCTCCGAGAGCACCATCCGCACATGAGGCTCAAGGGCATCGACGTGAACGCACGTGCGATCGACTGGGCTCGCGCGCACCATCCCGGGATCG
>JABFWJ010000217.1 GCA_013362295.1 Thermoleophilia bacterium | reverse complement strand
GCTCGCGTCACCACCCGGCCCGGGCGCAGCTCCGTGAGCACGGCGACGGCGACGACGACGCCGGCGAGTAGAGCGACCTCCGCGAGCGCGGACCTGCGTAGTCGCCCGAACGCGGCGATCAGGAACGTCCGGTTCACCCAGCCGAGAGGGAGCAGCAGCGCGAACAGTGCGGACTTCACGATCACCGTCTGCCCGTAGGACGTCGACCAGATCTGGTGCACGGCTGAAAACTCCGTGAGAGCGCGGCCGAGGCCTGACAGCGCGAGCACGGCGACGGCCACGAACGCGGACGCCGAGAACCGGCGCACGGCGGCCGCACGCGCCGGGCCTTCGGCGGTCGCGCGCGGGAGCGCGTAGACGAGGGCGAGCAGCCCCCCGATCCAGACCGCTGCGGACGCGACGTGCACAACATCGACGAGCGCGGCGAGGACGCGCGGCTGGTCGCGGTCGAGCGGGTGGCCGGCGAGCGGCGGCGCCGCGAGCAGCGCGAGCGAGCACGCGCCCGCGACGTACAGCAGCACGGGGAGGCTCGGCGCGAGCGCGGCCGCGGCACTACCGACGAGCGCGAGCGTGACCGCGATCCTGATCACGAGTGCGAAGCGCGTTCCGGAAGGCGCCGTGTCGACGATCCCGCTCCCGCCGAGAAAGGCCGCGAGCAGCGCGAAGAAGAGGAGGTGAGCGAAGGCCGCGCGGGCGCGTTCGCCGAGGGTCCTCCGGTTCAGCAGCCAGAAGACCGTCGCGCCGGCCGCGGCGAGCAGCCCCAGGAAGTACAGCGAGCGCAGCACGATGTTGTTCCAGGCGAGCGGGGCGGAGGCGCCGAGCACCGAGCGCGGCGACGAGGCTCCGCTACCGACTGCGAACGCGAGCACGCCCTGCTCTCGATGCCCGTCGTCGGAGACGAGGCTCCAGCGGACGCTGTACGCCCCGTCCTTCAACCCGTCGCGCAGCGGGAGGAGGAGCGCGCGGCCGGACGCCCGCGCCGGTCCCGAAAGCACGGATGCGCCGGTGTCGTTGGCGACCGCCGCGTTGCCGGAGGCTGCGCGAACGCGATCGTCGAACTCGACGCGGACGACACGCGGCGACCGGTCGAGGACTGCGCCGTCGGCCGGTGCGGTGCGGACGAGCGTGGCGTGCGCCGCCGCGCCCGAAGGCGCTCCGAGCGCAAGCAGGGCGAGGACGATGACGACAACCGTGCGCTGCACGAGCGGCGAGGGTAGCGCCCGAGGGGTTTTGGCGAGCAGGCCCGGTGCTAGCCTTGCCGCCTCTGATGCCGATCTACGAGTACAAGTGCCCGAACGGGCACCTGTTCGAGGTCTTCCACGGCATGACGGAGCCCGGTCCCGAGGTGTGCGAGATCTGCGGCGCCGGACCATTGCAGCGCGTCCTGCATCCGGTCGCGGTCCACTACAAGGGCTCGGGCTTCTACAGCACCGACTACGGTCGCAAGGGCAAGAAGCCGGTGAAGGAAGGCGCGGCGCCCGACTCGTCGTCCTCGGACTCCTCTTCTTCGTCGAGCGGCTCCGAGAGCTCGGGCGGCGGCGAGGGCGGCGAGAAGAAAAAGGCCGCCGAGGCCTAGCAGTCCGGCTAGGCCCAGAAGCGGCGGGAGCGCCTCCCGGCGAGCGCCTCGAGCGCGAGCAGGAGCACGACCGCGCCGACGACCGCGAGCAGGAACGGCCCGAGGTCCCAGCCGAAGTGGACCTTGTGGCCGAGCACGACGTTGCCGATCAGGCCGCCGAGCAGCGCGCCGACGAGGCCGACGGCCAGTGTCGGAAGGCAGCCGATGCTCTGCCGGCCGGGCGTGACCACCCGGGCGACGAAGCCCGCGAGCAGGCCGAACAGGAGCCACGAGATGATCCCCACGAGCGCGACCCTACTGGAGCGTGTGGCCGATCACGCAGCCCGGGTTTAACTGCCCGGTCGGCGGCTGCGGCGCCGTCTTGCCGAGGAACATCGCGATCGTGGCCGGGTTGTCTTCGCTCGGGCTGCCCGTGCCGCTCCCGCCGAGGTCGCCGCCGAGCCGGCAGTGCACCGACTCCCCCGACGACGTGCGGAACTTCACCCAGCCGAGCTGCACGAGCTGGCCCGCGCTCAGGTCGGTCGTGAGCGGCGTCGCGAGCGAGCCTCCCTTGAACGGCAGCTTGATCAGCGTCACGGGCGAGGTGAACCTCGATCCGACCGCGTCCATCACCTGCTGCTGCCGTGCGCCGCGCGTCACGTCGGACTCCGACGGGTCGAGCATGTTCTCGCGGATGCGCGAATAGATCAGTGCCCGCTGTCCGCTCATGTGCTGCTCGCCCTTGTGGAACCGCCACCCCTGCCATGCCGAGCACCTCGCCTGGGTCGGGAACGGGCAGTCGAACCGGTTCGAGCGGATCGGCTTCGGCACGTTGACGTCGATTCCGCCGAGCGCGTCGATCAGATCCTTGAAGTCTGCGAAGTTCACGACGACGACGTGGTTGATGTCCGTGCCGGTCAGCTGGCGAACCGTCTTGATCGCGAGCGCCGGGCCGCCGATCTGGAACGCCGCGTTGACCTTCTGGGTGCTGAAGCCGGGAATCGGCACCTGAAGGTCGCGCGGGATCGACAGGTAATACAGCCTGTGATGCGACGGATCGGTCCGCAGCAGCAGGATCGAGTCGGAATGCCGGTCGCCCTCGCGTCCGCCAACGCGTGCGTTGTCGGTGCCGAGCAGGAGCACGGTCGTCGAGTGTGAGAGCAGGAGGCCGCTCTGCTGCGTGAGGGCGGACTTCGCATTCGGGTCCAGGCGCCTGTTCGCGTCGGAGACGCCGCTCGAGAACGCGAACCAGCTCGCAACCCCCCAGACGACGATCAGGACGACCAGCACCGCGGTGCCGATCGCAATCCGGCGGCCCCAGCGGACCTCCTGCTGACGGCCGCTGCGCGCTCCCGGGCCGCGGTAGTCGGTCCGGACCTCACGCCGTCCATCCCCGCGGCCGCCGCCGGACTCGCGGCGTGCGCGCCCGGTGCGTGTCGCCGTCGGGACCTTCCCCTTGGCGCGGCCGCCGCGGTAGACCCGGTAGGGCTTCTCTTCCCGCGCCATTCGGCGGGTTAGGTTACCGACCGGGCATGACCGCGAATCGCGTCATCGGCGTCGACCTCGGCGGGACGAAGGTCCTCGCCGGGATCGTCGACGACGAGGGCAAGCTGCACGAGACGGTCGAGCGGCCGACGGTGACGACGTCCCAGACTGCGCTCCTCGACGAGCTGGCGGAGGTCGTGCGCGCATTGCCGCAGCACGGCGTCGGCGCCGTCGGCTTCGGCATCCCGACGCGCGTGGATGCCGAGCGCGGGAGGGCCGTCGGCGCCGCGGTGAACGTGCCCGTGCGCGACGTGGCGTTCCGCGACGAGATGCAGCAGCGCATCGGCCTGCCGGTCGAGATCGAGAACGACGCGAGCTGCGCGGCCTACGCGGAGTTCAGGTTCGGCGCCGGGCGGGGCGCGCGGGACATGCTGATGCTGACGCTCGGCACCGGCGTGGGCGGCGGGGCCGTCACGGCGGGGCGGCTGTTCCGGGCGTGGACCGAGTTCGGCCACATGGTGATCGTCGCCGACGGCATCCCCTGCCAGGGCGCCTGCTCGGGACGCGGGCACCTGGAGGCGTACTGCTCGGGGCGCGCGGTCGACGGGCTGGCGCGCCAGGTGCTCGGAGAAGACGCGACGGCGCGTGATCTCGTCCGCGAGCAACACCCGGCGCTCGGCGGCGTCGGGCACTACCTCGGCATCGCGATCGGCTCGCTCGTCAACATCTTCGGGGCGACGCGCATCGTGATCGGCGGCGGCTTCGGGATGGCCGCGTTCGATCAGCTCGTGCCGCACGCTCGTCTCGGCGTTTTGCAGGAGGCACTCTCGCCCGCGGGCCAGTCGCTCGAGATCGCCCGGGCCGAGCTCGACGCCGCCGGTGTGATCGGGGCGGGGCTCGTCGCGTTCGAGGCGCTGTAGCGCCTCATGCTCGCGGTCTGCGCGACGCCGATCGGAAACCTGGACGACATCACGCTGCGCGTGCTCGCCGAGCTCCGCGGAGCAGACGTCGTGCTCGCCGAGGACACACGCCACACGCGCGGGCTGCTCGAACGGCACGGCATCCGCGCGCGCCTTCTTTCCTACCACGAGCACAACGAGGCGGCGCGCGTCGCCGAGCTGCTGCCGCGGCTCGCAGCCGGGGAGCGCATCGCGCTCGTCAGCGACGCCGGCATGCCCGGCATCTCGGATCCCGGTGCGCGCCTCGTGAGCGCGGCACTCGACGCAGGGATTCCGGTGACGGTGCTGCCCGGACCGTCGGCCGTCGAGACGGCCCTCGTCGCCAGCGGGCTCGCCGGGAGCCGCTACGGCTTCGTCGGGTTCCTGCCGCGCAAGACGGGCGAGCTCGCGCAGCTGTGGCGCGAGACGGCCGCGTGGGGGTGCCCGATCGTCGCGTTCGAGTCGCCGCACCGTTTGACCGCGACGCTCAGATCGCTCGCGAGCGTCGATCCGGACCGCGCGGTGGCCGTGTGCCGCGAGCTGACGAAGCGCTTCGAGGAGGTCGCGCGCGGGACGGCCGGCGAGCTCGCCCGGCGTCTGGTCGAGCCCCCGAAGGGCGAAGTGACGCTCGTCATCGGCTCCGGTCAGGTGACGTCCGATCTGGAGGCGGCCCGACAGGCCGTGGCCGACCTGGTCGCGGCCGGAACGCCCAGGGGCGTCGCCGCGGAAGTCGTCGCGCGGCTCACGGACACGTCCCGAAATGACCTCTATCGCGGCTCTTTGTAACAACTGTGTAACCTAATTTGACAACATGGGCCGCCCGTCCCTACCGTGACTGCACGTTCACCTCTCTGGCAACAGCACGGTACGAAAGGCGGTCCTCATGCGTCGACTCCTGCTCGCGGCGATCCTCGCCGCGCTCCTGCTCGCTCCCATCGGCCACGCGTGGACGTGGCCCGCCGGCGGTCCCGTGCTCCGGCCGTTCCTCTTCGACCTCGCGCATCCGTTCGCAGGCGGCCAGCATCGCGGGATCGCGATCGGCGGCGACTCGGGCTCGAGCGTGCTCGCACCGGCGGCAGGCGCGGTAACGTTCGCCGGAAGCGTCCCGTCGTCGGGAAAGAGCGTGACGATCACGACCGCCGACGGGTATGCCGTCACGCTGACGCATCTCGGGTCGATCGCCGTCACGAAGGGCGCGTCGGTCGCCGAGGGCGACGGCGTCGGGACGATCGGTGCGAGCGGAGATGCCGACGTGCCTCAGCCCTACGTGCACCTCGGCGTCCGGATCGCCGCACAGCCGCAGGGTTATCTCGACCCGCTGCAGTTCCTGCCCACCCGGGTCGCCGCGCCGCCCTCGCTCGTGCCGGTCCCGGCGCCGGGCGACTCCGCGCCCGCGCTTGCCCCTGTGGCCGTCGCCGATCCACCGCCTGCTCCCGAGCCGCCGGTCGCCGATGCGCCTG
>JABFWJ010000249.1 GCA_013362295.1 Thermoleophilia bacterium | reverse complement strand
GCGCTCAAGGATCCGTTGCTCGCGGCCAGAGCGGAGGACCTGCGCGAGCTCGGCCGGCGTGCGGCGCGTGCGCTTGCCGGCCACACCACGGCCGAGGGGCCGTCCGAGCCGGCGATCGTCGTCGCGCGCGAGCTCGGACCCGCCGAGGTGGTCGACCTGCGACTCGAGGAGGGGCTCGTGCTCGGCATCGCGCTCGCAGAGGGTGCCGCGACCTCGCATGCCGCGATCATGGCCCGGGCGCTCGGCGTGCCGATGGCCGCAGGTCTCGGGGCCGGCGTCCTGGCGGTGTCCGCCCGCGACGAGCTGATCGTCGACGGGACTGAGGGGACCGCAGTGTTGAGCCCGACCTCGGAGACGCGGGCGCGCTTCCGGCGGATCGCAGCCCGTGACGCCGAGGAGCGAGCGCGCCTCGCCGCCGGCCGCGGGCGGCCCGCCGTCACCGCTCACGGCCGGGCGATTCGACTGCTCGCGAACGCCAGCACGCCGGCGGAGGCGGCCGCGGCGTCGGAGCGCGGTGCCGAGGGGCTGGGGCTCGTGCGCACGGAGCTCGCGTTCCTCGACGCCGCGGGGTGGCCGACCGAGGAGCAGCACCACGACGCGCTCGTCGACACGCTCGCGCTCTTCGCCGGACGCGTCGTGACGGTCCGGACACTCGACTTCGGCGCCGACAAGACTCCGCCGTTCCTGCTCGGGCGCGGCGGGCGGGGGATCGCGTTGGCGCTCGAGCACGAGGACGCGCTGGAGGCGCAGCTCGTCGGCATCCTCCGCGCCGGCGCCGGGACGAGGCTGCGGGTCATGCTCCCGCTCGTCGAGTCGCCCGTCCAGATCGTTGCCGTCAGACGCGTGCTACGGCGCGCCGCGGCGACCGCGCGCCGTCCCCTGCCCCAGCTCGGAGCGATGATCGAGACGCCGCTCGGCGCGACGCGCTCGCACGAGCTCGCCGTCGTGTCGGACTTCTTCTCGATCGGGACGAACGACCTCGTCGCGACGACGCTCGGTCTCGATCGCGAGGAGCGCGAGGCATCGCCGCTCGACGCGGCCGACCCGGCGGTCGTCGAGCTGATCCGGCGAACGATCGGCGCCGCGCACGCCGCGGGCATCACGGTGGAGGTCTGCGGGGAGGCTGCCGGAGAGGCCGCGTTGACGCCGCTGCTCGTACAGCTCGGCGTCGACGAGCTCAGCGTCTCGCCGGCGCGACTCGACGTCGTGCGCGACGCGATCCGGCGGTCAGGCGAGCTCGGCGACGAGTTGAGTGAGCTTCGCGACAGCCGCGGCGGCGTCGTCGCCTGAGGCCGAGATCCTCAGCTCCGCGCCGCCGTCTGCTCCCAGCCCGAGGATCTCCAGGATGCTCTTCGCGTTCGCACGCCGCCCGTTTGCCTGCACGTCGATCGTCGAGGCGAACGAGGCCGCCGTGCGGACGAACGCACCTGCGGGCCGCGCGTGCAGCGGAACGGACGACGGCAGCTTGACGAGCTCAGAGCTTTCGGACACTGCGTGCCTCCTCGGCCGCGGCCGCGACGTCCGCGAGTGCCGCTCCGGTCGACGCGGTGACGCCCGCCGCGATCGCTCCCTCGACGAGCGGTCCGTCGGCGAGGACGACGCGGGCCGCTTCGTCGTCGCTCAGTTCCCCGAGCGCCGCCCGGACCGAGAGCAGCGAGCTGCCGAGGTCGACGAGCACGACGGAGCCCGCGGCCGAGTCGGCCCGGCGCAGCGCTTCCAGCACGCGGCCGCCGTCCGTTCCCAGCGTGCCGTCGGGGCCGCCGGCCGCCGTTACGATCGCCACGTCCGGCCCGGCGACCTGCGCCACCAACTCGGCCAGGCCTGCTGCGATCGAGGCGCTATGCGAGACGAGCACCAGCCCAACGAGACCATGTCCGTTCGTCGAGGCCACTGCCAGTCATTCTACAATGTCGAACGCCTTTCGACAATGCTGTCTCGATGATTCAGTCGGTCGACCGTGCCGCGCGCATCCTGCGCACGCTCGCCGCCAGCCCCGGGCGGCTCGGCGTCAGCGAGCTCGCCGAGCGTCTCGGCCTGGCGAAGACGACGGTGCACGGGCTGTTGCGCACGCTGCACGACCACGGGCTCGTGGAGCAGGATCCCGACAGCGACAAGTACCAGCTCGGACCGCAGCTGCTCCGCCTCTCGAACCGCTACCTGGATCTGAACGAGCTGCGTGCGCGCTCGCTCGCGTGGTCGGAGCTCCTCTCGACACGTGCAGGCGAATCGGTGCGCGTCGGCGTTCCGTACGGCGACGGGGTGCTCGTCGTTCACCACGTCTTCCGGCCCGACACGTCGCTGCAGATCCTGGAGGTGGGCGCCGTGTTGCCGATGCACGCGACGGCCCTCGGCAAGGCTGTGCTCGCCTATCTGCCGGCGCCCGAGCGTGAGGACGTGCTCGCCGCCGGCCTCCCGAAGCTGACCGGACGGACGATCTCGACGACGACCGCCCTTGCGCGCGAGCTGGAGGCGGTGCGCGAGCGTGGCTACGCCGTCGAGCGCGAAGAGGCCGTGCTCGGCGAGGTGGGGTTCGCCGCGCCGATCTTCGGCCGCCTCGGAGTGTTGGTCGGCGGCATCGGAGTTGCGGGGCCGACCGAGCGCCTGAGCGGGAAGTCGCGCGAGACGGCGGTCGCGACCGTGATCGGAGAGGCTGCGCGCTCGATCTCACGCGATCTCGGCGCGCAGCGCTGGCCGCCGGCCTAGCTCGATCGCTTACGCCGCCGCGGCGACGGACGACTCGAGCCGGCCGAGCAGCCACCTCAGCTCGCTGCGCTCTGCCTCCAGCACATCGCCGTCGAACTGCAGGATGACGCCGCCGTCGTCGGTGAGGTGGTCGGCGGCGTCGGCGAGCAGCCTGCGGTAGTGGTCGAGTCCGTCGCCGCTCGAGAAGACGGCGGCCGCCGGCTCGTTCTCGTATCCCGGGGTGCCCGGCGGGAGGTACGGCAGGTTGGCGACGATCAGGTCGAGGTCGCGCGGCAGTCCCTCGAGCAGGTCGCCGTGCACGAGGTGCAGCTGGGCGCCGAGCCGCGCGGCGTTTCCGGACGCGACACGGAGAGCACTCGCGCAGGTGTCGCTCGCCCAAACGTCGATGCGGGGCGCCCGCAGGGCGAGCGTGATCGCCACGACCCCGGATCCCGTGCCGATGTCTGCCACGCGGGCGTGCCCGCCGCCGACGCGCTCGAGGGCCGCGGCGACGAGTTTCTCCGTCGTCGGACGCGGCGAGAACACCCGACCGGGCTCGCTCACGAACGTCAGTCCGTAAAACTTCGTCTGCATCTCAGCTATTACAACGTATCCCGATGAATTGGATTCCCGCCGCCGAGGTCAAAAAATCCCGTTACGAGCAGCAGTTCGGCGACCTCGACGAGCGCTCCCTCGTGCGGAAGGGCAATGCTGCCTACGCCGCCGGGCTTGCGCTCCTGATGGCAGGGGAGGGCGAGGCGGCCGACTGGTTCCGCCGGGCCGCCGCCCGCTGGCGCGAGAGTTGGAGCGGCGGCGAGTCGTGGGGCCGGCCGGTCGGTGCGCTCAAGGCGTCCCTGCTCGCCCACGACGACGCGGCCGTCGAGGAGCTCGCGCCGTGGACGCTCGAGCTTGGGTCGGCGACCGCGGAGTCGCCGATCGGCCGGTACGCCGCGGCGATCGCCCTGCTCGCGCTCGGCCGCTGGCCGGAGGCGCGCCATGTCGCGGAGTCGTTGCGCGAGCGCGACGACTTTCCGCACGACGTCGCCGACGCGCTCGCGTACATCTCGGCGCACGACGTCGCCGGATACGCAGAGGCGGTCGAGTCCGTCGTCGCCTCGTTCGAGACGCGCGACGAGCATCTCGAGGACGTCGCGGTCGCGGACACCGCGCTCGCGCTGCAGGAGCTGGCGCGGCGGCGGGGGATGGAGCACACCCTGCCCGCGTCGCCGGTGCTGCCGGGTTCGGAGTAGCTAGTCCGCTTCGCCCTGCGTGATCAGCGGGTGAAACGCGACCGTAACCGAGAGCGGCGGCTTCGACTCGTCCTCCAGCTCGGTCAGCTTGTGCACGAGCTCGTTGAGCAGCGTGCGCACGGTCTCGATGTCGAGCTTCGCGTGCACCTGTGCGCTGCGGAACTCGCCGTCGGCGGCGAACAAGTCGAAGCCGCGCTGCAGCTCGCGCAGCTGAGCCGCCTGCAGGTCGCTCGCGAGCCCGGTCGCCCGGATCTCCTGCCCGACGTAGAAGTGCTTCGCGATCGGGCGATACGGCTTCTCGCGTCCGGCCGCATGCGCGAGCTCGATCAACCCGGCGCGGTGGAGCATGCGCACGTGGAAGTGCAGGTGGCCGGGGTCGACCGACAGCGCGGCGGCGAGCTCGCGGTTCGTCAGCGGCTGCTCGGACTCGCCGAGGACCTGCAGCACCTTCAGCCGCAGTGGATGTCCCAGCGCTTTCAG
Organism: Thermoleophilia bacterium; assembly: GCA_013362295.1. GTDB lineage: Bacteria > Actinomycetota > Thermoleophilia > Gaiellales > Gaiellaceae > PALSA-600. The sequence continues at coordinate 1,029 of JABFWJ010000249.1, read as the reverse complement.
CTGCTCGGGCCGCTCGATCTCGAAGACGTCGCGCGCGGCGTTCTGGGGCTCCGGTTCGCTCATCCAGTCCCTAGTTTGGACGCTGCGGCCCTGTCAAGGAAGACCTCGACGCGAACTGGTGCCAGGCGGAGGAGGCTGGCGGGCACGTCCCGGCCGATTTCGCCCACGAACGCACGTACGACTGCGTCCGCCTTGGACGCGCCCGTTATCAGGAAAACGATGCGCTGGGCCGACCTGAGGGTGGGCATCGTCATGGTCACCCGCTCGACCAGGGGCTCGAGCCCGGCGGGCCCGCTCGTCGCCCGGCGGTCCTCGACGTCGAGCTGTGGTGTGCCCGGGAAGAGCGAGGCCACGTGGCCGTCGGGCCCGAGGCCGAGCAGCAGGAGGTCGAGCTCCGCGTCCTCCAGCGCCTTGTCGAGCTCGCCCGCCGCATCTGCGGGCTGGAGCTCGCCGCGGATCCGGTGCACCTCCCCCGGTGGCTCGGCCAGCCGATCGACGAGGGTCGTGCGCGCGAGCTTGTAGTTCGACCGATCGTCGTCCGGCGGGACGCAGCGCTCGTCGCCCCACCAGAGCGTCACCGGGCTCCAGTCGGGTTGCAGCTCCGCCGCGCGCTCGTATGCCCGGCCGGGCGACGTTCCGCCGGTGAGGACGATCGATCCGGCGCGCCCGGCCTGCTCCGCGATCAGCCGCCCCACCTCCTCGGCGGGGTCGTCGACGACGCGCAGGTCAGGCGGCTGCGGCACGTGCCAAGGGTATGAGACCCCTGCTGAACCCGGCAAGGAGGTACACGCTCGCGAGGCCGGCCCACTCGCCGTAGGGCGCGAGCAGCGCGTCGGTCTCCTCTGCCTCGACCCAGCGGCCGGTCAGCGCGGCGGCGAGCTTCACGAGCCCGAGGTCGCGCGCGAGCCCGTATTCGTATCGGCCGAGGCCCTGCAGGCACACGACGCCGACCGACCACGGGCCGAGACCGCGCTCGCGGTTGAGGCGCTGCGCGACCGCGTCGCTCGGCTGCCCCTTCAGCGTCTCGAG
>JABFWJ010000393.1 GCA_013362295.1 Thermoleophilia bacterium | reverse complement strand
GCTGTACGCGCTGGGCGAGTTGGTCGATCACGACCACCAGGTGCGACAACGCGTTCACGCCGCCGCCGGCGACCACGACGAGCGCGACGAGCACCGCAGGCGCGCAGCCGGCTGCTGCGCCGAAGCCCGCGAAAGCCGCGAAGGCCGTCTCCTGCACACCGAGAAGCGTCAGCGCGTTCCGGCTCGTGGGCACCGTGGAGCAGGCAACGCGCGCAGCGCTCGTCGTCAAGGTCGCGCAGGCGAGCGCACTCGGCCGGCTGTACCGAGGAAAGGTCGTGTCCGTGCGCCTCACGAGCCGCACGTCGTTCGTCGGAATGACCGACGCGGTCTCGACGGGTCTGCAAACCGGGGCCCGCGCCAGGGTGACCGTCGGCTCGTGCGCGGCGAAGCAGCGCCTGCGGGTCGCGACCAAGGTCACTCTGCTCGCCGCCGCCGCTCCGGTGCCCAAGGGGGCCGGGTCGGCGCTGCACCTGCAGGTCGATCCGAAGTCGATGGTCGCGTTCAACCACACGACCCTGCAGGCGCCCGCAGGGAAGGTGACCATCACGCTCGCGAACCCGACGCCGGTCGAGCACAACATCGCGATCGAGGGACACGGCGCCGGGAAGCTCGTCGGCAAGGGTGGCACCTCGACCGTGACCGCCATCCTCAAGCGGGGCACCTACACGTTCCTCTGCCAGGTGCCCGGCCACGCGGCCGCCGGCATGAAGGGCGTGCTCACCGTCAAGTAGCAGAACCGTCGCGGGAGGGGCTGAGCGCACGCGGTGCGCGTCGCACGGCCCCTCCCCTCCCGACCGCGAAGTTCGCTACGGGACGCCGCGAGGCGGCTTGTTCGTTCAGAACGCTTCGGCGCCGTGCGGCCGCCCGTAGTCCCGGCTGATGAGCTTGCTGAGGCCGCCGAACAGGCCCGTGAACCCCACGAACTTGTCCTCCCCGCCCATGCCGGGGAAGACGACCGTCTCGCAGTAGTTGCGCAACTGGTCGTTCGCCGCGGGGTTGTGCCACATCTGGAGGTCGACGTACGCGGGCGCGCCGTCCATCTTCACCTTGTTGGGCAGGCGCTTGAGGATGTCCGCCGTCGATTGGGCCGGAGTCTGGCCCTTCATCAGGCTGAGGATCGCGTCGCGGGACATGTGCGCGGTCTCGCTCGAGTGCTTGACACCCGCGGCGCTGTTCGCTTTGAGCATGTTCTCGTCGCCGTAGACCCTGAACACATGCCCGTCGCCGGTCATTACGGCTAGCCCGTTCTCGCAGAACTTGTTGTGGAGGGCGTTCGTCGACTTCTGGAGGTACTTGTGGTTGAGGAACTCGAAGAAGTCCTGGTGCGTGACCGCGGCGGCCATCTTTTGATAGCCCGTGTCATCGCCTGCGGCGGTCTTCCGTAGCTGTTGGCGGAAGCGCCTCGCGTCGCGCGGGACGTACTCCTTGCGCAGCCGGAACGTCATGCCGAGGACCGTGTGCCAGGGCACGCGGGCGAGGCTGACGTTCCCCGACATCAGGTTGCGTCCGGTCTTCTCCGCAGTGAGGTCGGTCGGCGTGATCACCGCGTCCTGGATGAGCCGGCGGACACGGAACTATCCTTGCGACGTGAGCGAACCGGCCACGGGCGCTGCCGGCCAAGCCGAGCTGCAGGCGTTCCGCCGCGCGGGTCACGCGCTGGTGGACGGCGTCGCCGACCAGCTCGCCGCGCTGCCCTCGGGGCCGGTTTGGCAGCCGCTCCCCGACGCCCTGCGCGAGCAGCTGCTCGAGTTGCCGCTCCCGGAGGGCGGGGGCACGGTCGACGACCTGGTCGCGACCGTCTTGCGAGACGTCCTGCCCCACGCGATGGGCAACGGCCACCCGGCCTTCTTCGGCTGGGTCAACCCACCGCCCTCACTCGCCGGGGTCGTCGCGTCGCTGGCGGCGGCCGCGATGAATCCGAGCGTTGTCGCCGGGGACCACGCCGACGTCCACCTCGAGCGCGCGGTGGTGCGCTGGTTGGCCGAGCTTGTCGGCTTCCCACACGCGCCGGGCGCCGGCCTGCTCACGAGCGGCGCATCCGCCGCGACGATCGTCTGCCTCGCCGGCGCTCGCGGCCGTGCGCTCGCGGCGGTCGGCCACGACGTGCGTCGCGCCGGTCTCGCCGGCGCCCCGCAGCTCGTCGCCTACGTCCCGGCGGAGGCCCACAGCTGCGTTCGGCGTGCGCTCGAGCTGCTGGGCCTAGGCAGCGGTGCGCTGCGCGACGTGCCGCTCGAGGCCGGCCGGCTCGACGCCGTCGCGCTGCGTGCCTCCATCGCCGAGGACCGTGCGAGCGGTGCGCTGCCGGCGTTGCTCGTCGGCTCGGCCGGAACCGTCAACGCGGGCGTGATCGACCCGCTCGAAGAGCTCGCCGACGTCGCGACCGCCGAGGGCCTCTGGTACCACGTCGACGGCGCCTACGGAGCCTTCGGCGTGCTCGACCCGGCGATCTCGGCCCGCTTCCGGGGCATGGTGCGGGCCGACTCTCTGGTCCTCGATCCGCACAAGTGGCTCGGCGTTCCCATCGACGCCGGCTGCGCGCTCGTGCAGCGCGGCGACGACCTGCGCGACGCGTTCAGCCTCATCCCGCCGTACCTGCGCCAGAACGCAGGCGAGCCGGTCGGGACGTTCGCCGAGTACGGGTTCGAGCAGACGAGACCGTTCCGTGCGCTCAAGACCTGGGCGACGATCGCCGTGCGCGGACGCGCAGGAATCGCCGCTCAGGTGGCGCGGGCGAACGCGCTCGCCCGCGAGCTCGCCCTGCTGATCGAAGGCGAGGCCGAGCTGGAGCTGGCCGCCGAGCCGGAGACGTCCATCGTCGCCTTTCGCGCGCGCCCGAAGGGCTGTCCGAGCGCCCGGCTGGACGACGTCAACCGCGCGCTGCCCGAGGCGGTTCAGGCGCGCGGCCGGGCCTTCGTCACCGGCACCGTGTTCGGCGGACGCGAGACGCTGCGGGCCTGCATCCTGCACCCGGACACCGGCTCCGAGCACCTGGCGACCCTCGTCGCGGAGGTCGTCGAGACGGCACGTACGCTTGCGGCCAAGGTCCGCTAGCGGGCTGTGGACCTGCGGCGGTCTGGTCGACGACGAACTTCCGTTCCGTCTTCGATACCTCGGCACGCGAGAGCGCACGTGACCGTACCCGAGGCGCGAGCTCGTGGAATTCGCGCGGCGATTTTCGCAGCCTTCTCCGCGGCAGCGACCTCTCCTCTCCTCACCGCGCGTCACCCCGCAGTTCACGCGCCGCGAGCTGCACGGCTTCGACGATGCCGAGGTAGCCCGTGCAGCGGCAGAGGTTGCCTGCGAGCGCGGCGCGAATCTCCTCCTCATCGAGGTCGCCCGCGTCGCGGATCACCGGCTCGAGCGTCATCAGGAAGCCGGACGTGCAGAAGCCGCACTGCAGCGCATGGCTCTCGTTGAACGCGCGCTGCAGTGGATGCAGCCGGCCGCCGTCCGCGAGGCCTTCGACCGTGCGCACGGAGCGGCCGTGCGCCTGCACCGCCAGCAGCAGGCACGAGCGAACCGGCTCGCCGTCGAGCTGGACCGTGCACGCGCCGCACACGCCCTGCTCGCAACCGACGTGTGTTCCGGTCAGGCCGCAGTCGTGGCGGATGAAGTCGGAGAGAAGCGTGCGCGGCTCGACGTCCCCGTCTCGGCGCTCCCCGTTCACGTCGACCGCGATCTTCACGCCGCCCTCCGCAGCAGCTCGGTGACGAGGGCGCGGCGGTACGGATCGTCGAGGCGGGCTTCCTCGAGCGACGAGACGACGCGCGGCGTCGGCGCGACGCCGCCGAGGGCGATGCGGTCGCCGGCGACGGCGACGCACGCCAGCGCGAAGTCGCCGTGCGTGCGTGCGTGCTCCGCAAACCCCTGCCGCGCGCCGGCGGGCAGGGCCGGGACCTCGATCTCGACGAGCAGGTCGTCCGGCGCGAGCGCGGTCTGCAGCGGGCCGACGAACAGCTCGTCGTGAGAGAGCACGCGGACGCCGCGCCGCGAGCGCACGTGGAACCGCGCGTCGAGCGCGGCGAGTGCGCACGGCAGCTCGGCGGCCGGATCGGCGTGCGCGACGGAGCCGCCGACGGTGCCGCGGTTGCGGATCGCGGGGTGCGCGACGTGCGAGACGGCGGCCTGCAGGACGGGCCAGTGCTCGGCGACGAGGCGCGAGCGCTCGAGCGCCCGCTGGCGCACGAGCGCGCCGATCCGCAGCGAGCCCCCTTCGCGGCGGATCCGGTCGAGGCCGGCGACGCCGTTCAGATCGACGAGGAGCGACGGTCGCGAGAGCCTGAAGTTGAGCAGCGGCACGAGGCTCTGCCCGCCCGCGAGCGGCTTCGCGTCCTCGCCGAGCAGGGCGAGCGCCTCGTCGAGCGTCGGCGGCGCGGCATAGTCGAAGGGGGCGGGCTTCACGGCTCGCGGATCACGATTACTTTCGGCCGGCGCAGCAGCAGGAGCAGAACGAGCGCGACGAGCGCAGGCAGGGCGTACCGCCGCACGAGCGGCTCCCACGCGGCGGCGCCGAGATCGAAGGCCAGAGGCTTCGCCTCCGGCCCAGCCAGAGGGATCTTCGTTCGCGGCGCTGTGATCTCCGCCTGGAGGCGGTCGGCGAACTCCTTCACCATGCGAGCGGCCACCTCTTCCATCAGCCCGCGTCCGAACGAGGCCGCACGCCCGGTGATCCGCAGGTCGGTCTCGACGACCACGCGCGTGCCGCCGTCCGTCTGCTCGAGCCGGTTCGTGATCGTCGCGGCGGCGCTGCCCTGGCCGCCCGCTCCCTGCACGTAGAACGACGCGACGTGCGCGTCTTCGTCCACCTCCTCGATGCGCGCCGTCCCCTCGTACTGCGCCGTCACCGGACCGATCTTCAGACTCAAGCGGCCGCGATAGGCGCCGGCGTCGCCACCCGGCTCGATCGTGGCGCCCGGCAGCGCCGACGCGACGCGCGGCACGTCGAGCAGCGTCCGCCACGTCTGCTCGAGCGGCGCCGCGACGACGAACTCGTTCCGGAGCTTCATACGGCCGCCTCCGCGCGCGGGCGCATCACCTCGCGCGGGTCGAACCCGAGGTCCTCGAGCATGATCACGGCCGCGTTGCGTCCGGGCGCGCCGGTGATCGAGCCGCCCGGATGCGTGGTCGCGCCGGTCTGGTAGAGGCCGGCGATCGGGAGGCGGTGCTGTGCCCAGCCCGGCGCCGGGCGGTTCGGGCCCTCGAACGCGATCCCTCGGTCGCCGCCGTGGATCGTGCCGTGCCACATGTGCGGGTTCGCGTGCGCGATGTCGACCGGCGTCTTCGACAACTGCGCGAGCACCTTCTCGCGCGTCAGGTTCGGCGCCGCGCCGGCCAGCAGCTCGAAGTTCCGCCGCTCGAGCTCCTGGTTGCGCGCCGGCCACGAGCCCGGGTCGCCGCCGGGCGCCCACGGCTGCGGCGAGAGCACCTTGAGCGTGTGGTGGCCGTGCGGCGCCCGCGACGGATCGACGAGCGTCGGCGTGCC
>JABFWJ010000276.1 GCA_013362295.1 Thermoleophilia bacterium | reverse complement strand
GCGCCGCGTGCCCGTACTGGCGCACGAGCTCGCCGTCGCGGGCGAGCACGACGATCGCCCGCGCGAGCGCCGCCGCGTCCCCCGCCGGGACGACGGTGCCCGTCTCGCCGTCGGAGACGATCTCCGGCAAGCCGCCGACGTCGCTGACGATGGCGGCCCGGCCGCGTTCGGCCGCCTCCAGCGCGACCATCCCGAACCCCTCGCCGCGGGAGGGAACGACGACGATCGCGTTCCGGTCGTAGACCTCCCGCACCGGAGCGACCCGGCCGAGGAATGTCACGCCGTCGGGCGCGGCGGCGCGCAGCTCGTGCTCGAGCCGCCCGGCGCCGGCGAGCTCGAGCGTGAGCTCCGGCACCTCAGCCCGCGCCTCGGCGAATGCGCGCAGGAGGACGTCGAAGCCCTTGACCGGGATCAGCCGGCCGACCGCGCACAGCCGGGTCGCGGCCGGCGGAGCCGACGGCTCCGAGCCGGCCTCGATGCCGTAGTGGACGACCGTGAAGTCGTCCTCGGAGAACCCCTCGGTCGCCGCGAGGTAGCGGGCAAGCCCGCGCGAGATCGCGATCTGCCCGTGCGCGAAGCGTCCCGCGGCACGGTCGGCCGCCGCCACCACACGGTTGCCGCGGAACTCGTTGAAGCCATGCTTCGTGCTAACGCGGATCGGGACGCGCGCGAGCGCTCCGGCGGGCAGGCCGAGCACGTCGGCGTGCACGAGGTGCGTGTGCAGGATCGTGGGGCGGTGTCGCACGAGGCGCGCGGGCACCGACGGGTCGAGATCGAAGCGCATCCGCCAGGCCTCGGTCGGCACGTCGCGCGCTCGCAGCGCGGCAACGAACTCCGCTGCGCCGGGCTCTCGCTCGTGCAGCACCAGCATGCGCGCGTCCCAGCCACGCTCGCGCAGCAGCGGCAGCACCGAGAGCAGGTGTGCCTCGGAGCCCGAGATGCCCGAGACCTTCTGCACGTGCAAGACCTGGGTCATCTCGCCGCGGCGACGACCGCGTCCGCCCAGTGCTCGACGGAGTGGCTGCTCCACACCCGCTCGCGCAACCGGGCGCCGAGCGCCGCACGCCCTTCGGTGCCCAGCTCGTACAGCTCGCGCACGCGCGACGCCAACTCGCCGGCATCGTCCTGTGCGAACCGCAGCGACGCGCCGAGTCCATCGACGAGCGGTGCGAACCCGTCGCTCGCGACGAGCACGGGCAGCCCCGCCGCCGCCGCCTCGTACACGACCTTGTCGAGCGCGCCCGCCCGCATGTTGTTGACGAGCACGTCGCTGCGTGCGTACAGCCTCGCAACCTCCGGCCGGTCGACCGGCCCGGAGAGGCGCACGCGCGACTCGAGACCGTCCGCGCCGATGCGCGCGGCGAGCGCTGCGCGGTGGTCGCGCTCCTCATCGGTGAGCGACGGGCCGCAGATCTCGACCGCGACGGGAAGGTCGCCGAGCAACGCGGCTGCGTCGAGGAGCGCCGTCAATCCCTTGGCCGGCGACGAGCGTCCGAGGGCGAGCAGGCGCAGCATGCCGTCGTCGGGACGCGCGGGCGGGAGCTCGGCCGGCAGCTCGATGCCGTGGCCGGTCTCGACGAGCTTCCCCGACCGGATCGGGAACGAGCGTGCGTTCACGCTCAGGACGCGCGTCGACGCACGCTCGGCGAGCTGCAGCGTCCGCGACGCTCGCCAGTGCGTGAACCAGAGCAGGAGCGGAATGCGCAGCGGGCGCGTCGCCGCCGCGGCGACGACCGCGTACACCGGCGCCATGTGCGCAAGCACCGCGACCGGCCGCTGCCGAAGCTCGGGCACGAGCGCCGTGAGCAGCCGCGCCGCCTTCAACGGCGGACCCGGCGCGTCGAACGCGCGCACGCGGACGTTCGGCGGCAGGTCGGCGTCGCGCACGCGCAGCGCGAGCACGACCAGCTCGTCGACGCGCGCGGCGAGCGCGCGCAGCTTCGCGACCGTGGCGCCGAGTGCGGGGTCGCCGGGGTCGACGCGTTGGGTGATGACGACCAGCTTCACCCAGCGGCCGCGTCGAGGATCTGCTCGAGCCTGCCGTAGACGGCGTCCTGCTGGAAGCGGGCGACCGACGAAGCGGCTGCGGCGCGCAGGCGCGCGCGCAGCGGTGCGTCCGAGAGAAGCGCCTCGATCGCGGCAGCGAACGCACCCGCGTTGCCCGGCTCCACGAGCAGGCCGTTGAGCCCGTCCACGACGATCTCCGGAACTCCGCCGACGCGCGTCGCGATCACCGGCGTGCCCATCGCGAGCGCTTCGACGAGGCCGTGGGGGAAGTTCTCCCAGGCCGACGACAGAACGACGGCGTCGGCGGCCGCCATCAGCCCGAGCACCTGCGCGCGGGGCAAGGCGCCCAGGAAGCGGACGCGCTCCTCGAGCCCGACCTCGGCGCGGAGCTGCTCGAGCGGCGCTCGTTCCGCCCCGTCGCCGACGATCGTCAACGTCCCATCGGGCAGGAATGCGAGCGCCCGCAGGAGCACCGCGAGGTCTTTGGCCGGCGTCAGGCGACCGGCGAAGACGAGCGCGGGCCGGTCCGGAAGCTCGGCCGGTGCGGCCTCCTCGGGCAGCGGAGCGGGGTTCGGGAGCACGCTGACGCGGTCGTCGGAGACGCCCCACGACACCACGAGCTCCGCCATGAACGAGCTCGGGCAGACGACATGTGCCGCGCGGCGGAGCGCGAGGTTCCGCACCGCCCGCAGCGAGGAGACGGCAGCGCCGCCGGGGGCACGCTGGAAGTCGTCGACCGCGCCGCCGACGACGCCTCGCCGTCGGGCCCGCTCGAATGCCGGGTCGGATGTCACCTTGACGACGAGCGGCGTCCGGGCAAGAGCCGACGCGGCCGCGCTGCGTCCGAGCATCGATGTCGCGTACACGACGTCCGCGCGGCTCGCGCGCGCGGCCAGCCTGCGCACGACCTCTGCGTGCCGCACGCCGACGGGCAAGCTCCGCGAGACCCAGCGCACCGGGTACGGCTCCACCGCGGGCGGCGCGTCCGCCGTGACGAGCGCCTCGACCCCGTGACCCCGCCCGCGCAACCACGCTGCGAGCTCGGGCGCATGACTCGCCGGGCCGCCGACGTCGGGCGGCCAGATCCCGCTGACGATCTCGATCTTCATGCCCACTCGATCCTCATGCAGGAGCGGGCTCGACCGGGCGGAGGCGTCCCGCCGTCAGGCGCTGCAGGAGCACGGCCCACGTGAGCGCGAACGCGCACGTCGAGACGAGCACGGCGCCGGCGGCGCCGGTCACGCCCCAGAGATCGCCGAACACGACCAGCAGCGGCAGCAGCGTCGCCGTCTCGACGCCGTGCGCGACGACTCTCAGGCCGGGCCGGCCGATCGAGACGGGGAACGACTTCGTCCACCCGAGGACGAGCTGGATCATCGCCGCGACGAGCACGAGCCGCACGGCGTCGGTCGCGGGCGCGTACGGGTCGCCGAGGAACAGCTTGACGAGCCACGGCATCGCGAGCTCCAGCGGGACGATCACGGCAGCCGTCAGCAGCGCGGCGCCGATCATGTACCTCCGCAGCTCCCGGTAAACCTTCTGCTCGTCGCCGCGCTCCCAGTCGCGCGTCTGTTCGGTGAGGAGGATCAGGCGCAGCGGTGCGGTGAACGCGGCAAAGCCCTGCAGCGGCGCCTGCGCGCCGCGGAAGAGCCCGACCTCGGCGGGATTGCGGACGATGCCGAGCACGAGCGGCGCCGCCCAGGCACGCAGCGAGGCAAGCGTCGTACCGGCCGTGCTCTGGATCACGAAGGAGAGCAGCGGCTTGCGGTCTGCCCCGAGCGGCGCGGGGGCGGCGTGCGGGAAGCGCCGCAGCGCGACGACGCCGACGCCGGCGATCGAGAGCGTCGTCACTGCCTGTGCCGCGACAACGCCGACGACGGTGGCCATCACACCGTAGTGCGAGCCGACGACGATCCCGACGAGCCGGAGCGCCATCGAGAAGGTCAGGAACAGGCCGCGTACGTCGTAGCGCCGCCGGAGCACGAGCGCAGCGGCGGCCATCGACTCGACGGCCTGCAGCGGCGGCAGCAGCGCTGCAAGCAGCATCGGCTCGAGGAGGTGCGCGTGGAAGAGCACCGGGCTCAGCGCGCCCACGACCGCGACGAGCACGCCCGCTCCGAGCGACGCGAAGAGCTCGAAGCCGAACATCAGCCGGACCAGACGGTGGAACTTCCCCCACTCGGCGGACTCGCTGTAGCGGAAGCCGAACTTGATCAACGCCTCGTCGCTCGTCAACTCGAGCAGGAGCTGGAAGAACGCCGCCGTGCCGACGGCGAGCGAGAAGCGTCCCGCCCCGTCGGGCCGCAGCACGCGCAGCGCGACGAGCGACCCGACGATCCCGAGCGCGGTCGCCGCGTACATCCCACCGGCCGTGACCGAGCGGCGGACGACTGCCGAGCGACCGCTCACCGGCGGGCCTCGGCAAGCACGAGCGGCGGCGCGGCCGCGAACCCGAACGCGAGCCAGATCAGTGCGTCGAAGGGGATCCCGCCGATGAACCAGAGCCCGTTCCAGACACCGAGCACGACGCACAGCCAGAGCGCCCCGAGGAACGGCTGCCACGGGAGCGTGCGTGTCGCGCGAAGCGACCGAGCGGCGGTCCAGCAGCCGGCGGCGATCCACGCCGCGAAGAACACGCCGCCGACGAGGCCGAGCTCTGCGAGCACCTCGACGTACGCGCTCTGAATACCCCACGGATGGGCCGGCGAGGGGAACGCCAGCGGCGGCTGTGACGGGAAGCGGCGGTGCGCGGCCGGCAGCACCGGCCCGTATGCCGCCTCGTCGTAGCCCGCTTGCCAGCCGGCGCCGAGCACGGGCTGGCGCAGGAACATCTTCAGCCCGACATAGTCGAGAACCCAGCGGTGCGAGTAGCTCTCGACGTGCGTGCCCGTGTTGTCGTGCCCCAGCCCGGCGAAGCGCGCAAAGCTGCCGAGCGCGGAGCTGCGCATGAACGCGCTGCCGGCGAGGACGACGAGTGCCATCAGCCCGACGACGGCGGCGCGCCGCAGGTCGAGGAGCGAGAAGCGTCTCGCCACGACCAGCGCGACGCCGGCTGCGAGCAAAGCACCGAGGACCGCGGCGAGCGCGCCGGAGAGCACCATCCCGAAGCCACCCGCCACTCCTGCCGTCCACGCGAGCACGCGCGCGTGGCGCCCGCGCGGGCCGATCGCCACCAGTGCGAGCGCGACCGCGTAGCCGGCCGCCGAGAGCATCCCCAGGTCGTCGACGCCGACGAACGACGGCTGGCGGCCGCCGGACGGCCACGCGCGGAAGATGCCGGCGCCGAAGAACTGCAACAGCGCGACGAACGTGGCGGCCGCGCCGACCGCGACGAGCGTCCAGGCGACGGCGAGCACATCACGCCGCGTGCGCACCACGAGCGGCACGGCGAGCGCGATCACCGCGTACTCCGCGTACTTGACCGCCGTGACGAAGTGGGTGCGCCACGGATAGCCCGTGCTCGTCGCCAGCGGATAGAAGGTGGCGGCGACGATC
>JABFWJ010000387.1 GCA_013362295.1 Thermoleophilia bacterium | reverse complement strand
CTCTGCCGCCGCTGCCGGGGCGGCGCGCCGCGGCCGCCGCGGCCGCGCTCCAGGGCACGCTGTACGTCGTCGGAGGAGTGACCGACGGCGGGCTGGCGCGCTCGATGCTCGTGTACGACACGCGGCGGAAGCGCTGGGCGCGCCTGCCCGGCCCGACCCCGCGTCAGCATCTCGCTGCGGCCGCTGCTCACGGCCGGATCTACGCCATCGCCGGCCGGACCGCGGGCGCGGACACGAACGTCGACACCGTCGAGTCATGGGCGCCCGGCGAGCGGCGTTGGCGCGCGGAACGAGCCGTTCCCGAGCGGCGCGGCGGGACCGGAGCCGCGACGGTCGCCGGCCTCGTCGTCTCGGTCGGCAGCGAGGCGCCGAACGGCACCAGCGGAGCCGCGTACGCATTCGATGTCCGCAAGGGCGCGTGGCGCCGCCTCCCCGACCTGCCGACGCCCCGCCATGGGCTCGGCGTCGTCGCCTTCGGCCGCTCCGTGATCGCGATCGGCGGCGGCCCGCAACCCGGGCTGACGGTGACCGGCGCGAACGAGAGCTTGAGCATCGGGTAGTCGAAGCGCGAGAATCGCCGCATGGCCGTCGAAACGAAGACCGACGCGGATCCGACCACCGGTCACGAGCGGAGGCGCTACCTGCTGGCGCGCGCCCGCGCCGTCGGCCGCGTCGCGGTGACCGGCGCGGCGGAGGAGCTGCACGTGTCCGTGGAGACCGTGCGGCGGGATCTCAAGCTGCTCGAGTCGCACGGGCTCGTCCGGCGCGAGTACGGGGTTGCCTACCCCGTCGAGAGCGCCGGGTTCGAGAGCGATCTCGCATTCCGCGAATCCGACTGGTTGCCGGAAAAGCAGCGCATCGCGGCCGAGGCGGTCCTGCACATCGACGACGCCGAGACGATCTTCATCGACGAGGGCTACCTGCCGCAGCTGCTCGTCCGGCACCTGCCGACGGACAACCCGCTGACGGTCGTCACGGCATCGCTGCCGGTCGCCACGATGCTCGCAGTGCGACCTTCGTGTTCGGTGATCGTCCTCGGCGGGCGCGTGCGAGGGCGAACGCTCGCAACGGTCGACCACTGGGCGACATCGATGCTGTCCGAGTTCGTGATCGACCTCGCCTTCGTCGGTGCGAACGGCATCTCACGCACGCACGGTCTCACGACTCCCGACCCGGCTGTGGCGGCGGTGAAGTCCGCCGTCATGCGCGTATCGCGCCGCCGCATCTTCATCGGCGCGCACGTCAAGTTCTCAGCCGTGAGCTTTGCCCGGTTTGCGGAGGTGCCGGACTTCGAGTCGCTGATCACCGACACCGGCCTCTCGCTGTCGGAGGCGCACCGCTACACGGATCTGGGCCCGACCGTCATCCGCGTCTGAGCTCCGGCTTCGGCGAAGATCGCCCGCCCCGTCTCGGGGTCGAAGAAGTGAAGCCGCTTCGTGTTGACGACCAGGCGCAAGGACTCGCCCTCCCGCGCCCTGGTCTGCGGATGGACGCGTGCGACGAAGATCGTGCCTTCATCCCCGACGGACTCGATGAACTCGCTCGCGTCCGGCGCCACGCTCGACGAGCTCGCGATCGAGAAATGCACGAGCACCTCGGAGCCGAGCGCCTCTCTCAGCCCGGTCACGGTGTCGAGGCTGCGTTCGGGCGGGGCCTCGGGCGTGAAAGCTGCATCCTCGAAGTCCTCCGGCCGGATCCCCAGGACGACCTTCCCGTTCTCGTAGGCCGCCAGGGCGGGCCGCTCGGCAACGAGCTCGGGGTCGACAGCGAGGCGATGTGCCCCGAAGTTGACGATCAAGGCGTCGTCCCCGCGGCTCAGGCGGGCTTCCGTCATGTTCATCGCCGGCGAGCCGATGAAGCCCGCGACGAACTGATTCGCCGGGCGCGCGTACAGGCGCTCCGGGTCGTCGACCTGCTGGAGGTGGCCGCTCAGCATCACGGCGACGCGATCCCCCATCGTCATGGCCTCGGTCTGGTCGTGGGTGACGTAGATCGTCGTCACGCCGAGCTCGCGCTGCAGCTTGTGGATCTCGGCGCGCATCTGCACGCGCAGCTTCGCGTCGAGGTTCGAGAGTGGCTCGTCCATCAGATAGACCTGCGGCTCGCGGACGATCGCGCGCCCCATCGCGACACGCTGCCGTTGGCCGCCCGAGAGCGCGCGCGGCTTGCGCTGGAGGAACTCCTCCAGCCCGAGCGTGCTCGCGGCCGCGTGCACCCTGCGCCCGATCTCGGTCTTGGTCAGCTTGCGCAGCCGCAACCCGAAGGCGAGGTTCTCCTCGACCGTCATGTGCGGATAGAGCGCATACGTCTGGAAGACCATCGCAATGTCGCGATCCTTCGGCGAGACGTTGTTGACCACGCGGTCCCCGATGAGGATCGCGCCCTCGCTGATCTCCTCCAGGCCGGCGACCATGCGCAGCGCGGTCGTCTTGCCGCAGCCCGAAGGGCCGACGAACACCATGAACTCTCCGTCCTGGATCTGCAGGTCGAGCGCGTCGACGGCGCGGGTTCCGTCGGCGTAGACCTTGCCGACATCCTGGAATTCGATCTCAGCCACGGGGGCTCCCTTCGGGTCGCGCACCATCGTGCGGGTGGATCTGCACCTTGAACGCATCGCCCGACGCGGCCAGCGCGAGCGCCTCGGGGAAGCGTTCGATCGGGAAGCGGTTCGAGAGCAGGGGCTCGACATCGATCGCGCCGCTCTCGAGGAGCGCGACGGCCTCGTGGAACGTGTAGCGCAGGGCGAACGAGCCGAGGATCTCGAGATCTCTCTGGTAGACGTCGAACGGGCTGATCGAGATCCTCGCGTCGGGCGGGTTGACCCCGAAGAACAGCAGCTTCCCGTTCCTGCGGACGTGCGTGAACATCTGCTCGACGACGGCCGGGACGCCGGTGCAGTCGATCACGACGTCGAAGCCGAGTGGCGAGATCGTGCGGAGCCCCTCGTCGGCGCCCTGTCCGGCGACCACCACCTCGTGGGCCCCGAGCGAAGCGGCCACCTTCAGCTTGTCGTCGTTCAGATCGACGACCACGACCGTGCTCGCCCCGCTGTGCACGACGAGCTGCAGCATCAGCAGCCCGATCGGCCCGGCACCGTAGATGAGCGCGTTCGCACCCACGGGGATGCGAAGGCGCTGTAGGCCGTAGACGACGCACGAGATCGGCTCGATGAACGCCGCGACCTCGTAGGGCATGTCGCCGACCTGGTACACGTTCGCGACCGGGGCGACGACGTACTCCGCGAAGCCGCCGTCGCGGGTCACGCCGATCGCGTTCCAGTTCAGGCAATGGTTCCCCTGGCCGCGCTGGCAGAAGAAGCACGACCCGCAGAAGAGGGACGGATCGACCGCGACGCGGTCGCCTTCGCGGAC
Organism: Thermoleophilia bacterium; assembly: GCA_013362295.1. Lineage (GTDB taxonomy): Bacteria > Actinomycetota > Thermoleophilia > Gaiellales > Gaiellaceae > PALSA-600. Next base: position 2,139 of record JABFWJ010000387.1, on the reverse strand, counting down.
GATCGTCTCGACCGACTGAGGCCCGAGCGCGACGACTTCCCCGGCGAGCTCGTGGCCGCCGATCAGTGGGTACGAGGGGAAGAAATCGCCCTCGTAGATGTGCTGGTCGGTCCCACAGATCCCGCACGCAGCGACCCGGACGAGGACCTCGTTCTGCCCGGGCTCGGGATCGGGCGCCTCCCGCACGTCGAGCTCCCGGCGACCCTGGTAGTAGGCGGCCTTCACTTGACCGCCCCGAACGTGAGGCCGCGGACGAGCGAGCGCTGCGCGAGCCAGCCGGCGAGGATGACCGGGGCGACTGCGAGCGTCGACGCTGCCGACATCTTGGCGAAGAACAGCCCCTCGCTCGTCTGGAAGCCGGAGATGAACACGGGCAGCGTGCCGGAGTTTGCAGCCGTCAGGTTCACGGCAAGCAGGAACTCGTTCCAGCTGAAGATCAGCGACAGGAGCGCGGTGGCCGCCAGGCCCGGCGCGGTCAACGGCAGGACGATCCGCGTCATGATCCGGAAGAACCCTGCGCCGTCGACGATCGACGCCTCGAGGATCTCCTTCGGGAGGTCGGCGAAGAAGGACCGCATCATCCAGATCACGAGCGGCAGGTTGAACGCGGCGTAGAGGAGGATCATCCCGAGGCGTGTGTCGAAGAGACCGACGCGCTTGTAGATGACGACGAGCGGGATCAACGCGCCGACCGCCGGGAGCATCTTCGTCGACAGGACCCACGAGAGGACCTTCGGCGTGTGCTTCGAGGGATGGAACGCCAGGCTGTAGGCGGCGGGCAGCCCGAGCACCAGCGCCAGCAGTGTCGAGCCTCCGGCGAGCAGCAGCGTGTTCTTGAAGTAGGTGAAGTAGTCCGCGTCGAACACCGCCTGGAAGTTCGCGAACGTCGCGTGGAAGAAGAAGGTCGGAGGCGTCGCGGCCGCGTCGGCCTCCTTCTTGAACGCCGTCAGCACCGTCCAGAGGACCGGGAAGAAGACGAGCAGCGCGATCGCATACGTCAATGCGGTGAGAGAGATTGCGCCCGGCCGCACGCGCGGGCGCTTCGGGACGGCGACGCGCGGCGAAACGGCGCTCATACCCCCTCGCCTCCGTCGAGCCTACGGCTCATGCCGTCAGCCCCTTGCGGAACGTGCGCGTCAAGAGCCGCAGGAGCAGCGCGGCGATGATCGAGCTGAAGACGATCGCCAGCACGCCCTGCGCCGACGACGTGCCGACGTCGTTCGCCTGCGAGATGGTCTGGTACACGTAGTACGGGATCGTCGTCGTCTCGGTGCCCGGTCCGCCCTGCGTCGCGACGAAGATCTCGCCGAACAGCTGCAGGATGTAGATCATCCCGAGCAGCACCGCCAGCTCGACATACGGGCCGAGCAGCGGGAGCGTGATGCGGCGGAACTCGGTGACCGGCCCGGCTCCGTCGATGCGGGCCGCCTCACGGACCTCGTCCGAGATGCCCTGCAGGCCTGCGAGCAGGATCAGCATCATGAACGGCGCCCATTGCCAGACGGCCATCGAGATGATCGAGAACTTCGGGTGCACCGCGAGCCAGTCGATGCGGTGAAAGCCGAGCGACGTCCAGACCCAGTTGACGAGGCCGAAGATCGGGTTCAGGAAGAGGTTCTTCTGCACGACCGCGTTCACGGTCGGCATGACGAAGAAGGGCGCGATCATCAGCGAGCGCGCCACGCCGCGCAGCGGGAACGAGCGGTTGAGCAGCAGCGCCAGCGCGAGACCGATGACGAGCGAGCCGCCCACGATCGCGGCCGTAATCTCGAGCGTGTTCACGATCGCCGTCCGGAAGATCGGGTCCTCCGTCAGCTCGTAGCGGACGTTGTCGATCCCGATCCAGGCATGCCCGAGCTCGGGCGAGGTCAGAATCCAGCGGTGGAAGCTGTACCAGAGCGTCAGCACGAAGGGCGCCTGCGTCATCAGCGCCAGATACGCGAGCGCCGGCAGCAGGAGCGCGATGCTGGCCGTGCGCTGCGAGCGCAGGAACGCCCAGCGCCCGGCGTCGACCTGCGTCGCGGGGCGGGCCATGGATGCGGAGGGTGCGGTCATCGGTTCTCTGAGGTCGTGCGACATCTGGGGTGGCCGGGGGGCAGGAGGTCCCCCCGGATTCACCACACCCAGCTATTTCAGGTA
>JABFWJ010000431.1 GCA_013362295.1 Thermoleophilia bacterium | reverse complement strand
GGCTCTCGAAGAAGAGGCTTCGCCAGAACGAGTTCGGCACCCAGGCGGCGAGCGCGCCGGCGATCAGCAATCCGCCGAAGACATCGCGCGCCACCGCAGCCCAGTCCATCACGAAGTAGTTCGCGGTCGCCGTGAACCCACCCGGGCTGACGAGACGCCGCCAGATCGAGCCACCTCGGGGAACAGCCATGTCCATCTCCGCATGTCCTTCCATGGAGCCGAGACGGCCTTTCTCGGCCTCTCGTCGCGCTTCTTCGACCAGCTGGTCCTTGAGGAAGAGGCGGAAGCTGACTGCGAGCAGGACGATCATCAGCGGAGCCCCGATGAACTCTCCGAGTACGAACTGCCAGCCGAGCAGGAGCCACATGATGATCCCGAGCTCGATCACCAGGTTCGTCGAGGCGATCTCGAACGCCATTGCCGCGGTGAAGTTCGCGCCCTTGCGGAAGAGCGAGCGCGCGAGCGCGACCGAGGCGTAGGAGCAGCTCGAGGAGGCGGCGCCGAGCCCGGTCGCGACCGTGAGTGTCCGCGGCGAGTCGTCTGGGAGCAGGCGCCGCATCTCGTCCTTCGAGACGAGCGCCTGAACCGTGCCCGAGAGCGCGAAGCCGAGGATCAGCGCCCAGAGGACCTCCCAGGTCATGCCAAAGGCGAAGCTCAGCGCATGACCGAGCGCTGCGAACAGTGACGCGAGAACCATTGACTACGTCGTCTTGGCGAAGCGCCTGACGGCGGCAAGCAGCTCTTCGGTCTTCTCGGCCGCATCAGCCTGATCACCCGAGGCGAACGCGTCGGCGACGCAGTGCTTGACGTGGCCGTCGAGCACCTCGAACGCGAGGCTCTCGAGCGCGGTCGAGACGGCACCGATCTGCGTGAGGATGTCGATGCAGTAACGGTCTTCCTCGACCATCTTCTCGATCCCGCGCACCTGTCCCTCGATGCGGTGCAATCGCTTGACGAGAGCCGGCTTGTGGTCGGCGTAGCCGTACTTCTTCTTCGTTTCGATGGTGCTCATCCGGATGCTCCTTGCCTGGTCGTGGAAAAGCGGCGCAGCCGCAGGCTGTTGGTCACGACGAAGATGCTGGAAAAGGCCATCGCCGCCGCGGCAACCATCGGGTTCAGAACGCCGGCGACTGCGAGCGGGATCGCCGCGATGTTGTAGGCGAAGGCCCAGAAGAGGTTGCCCTTGATCGTGGAGAGCGTGCGGCGGGCGAGACGGATTGCATCCACGGACGCCCGTGGATCACCGCTGACGAGGGTCAGATCGGACGCCTCGATCGCCACATCGGTGCCCGTGCCGAGCGCGAGACCGAGGTCAGCGCGCGCAAGCGCGGGAGCGTCGTTGATCCCGTCGCCGACCATTGCCACGACTTCGCCCGCCTGCTGGAGCCGCCGCACCTCCGCAGCCTTCTCGTCCGGCCGCACCTCGGCGAGCACATGCGCCTCGTCGATCCCGACCTGCGCCGCGATCATCCTCGCCGCTCTGCGGCTGTCGCCTGTGAGAAGAAACGGCGTCAGCCCGAGCTCGCGCAGCTCCTCGATGGCCTCGATGCTCGTGCGCTTGACTGTGTCGGCGAGGGCGATCAGTCCGCGGGCGGCGCCGTCCCAGCCGACGGCGATGACCGTTTCGCCTCGGTCTTCGTGCTTCTCGATCCAGCCCGCGGCGGCAGCGGAAACGACGTGACCGTGCTCGGCGAGGAACGCGATGCGTCCGACCAGCACGCTCTCGCCGCCGGTCGTTGCTCGAACGCCTAGTCCCGCGTAGCTGATGAACGAGTCGAGCGAGGGAAGCTGGAGCTCCGCCTTTCGAGCAGCCTCGACGACTGCAGCGGCCAATGGGTGCTCGCTCCCTGACTCGGCGGCGGCGCCGAGCCGCAGCACCTCGGCGGCGTTCGTCATGCCGAATGCCTCGACGGCGACGACGCTCATCCGGCCCTCGGTGATCGTGCCGGTCTTGTCGAGGACAACGGCGGTCAGCTTCCGCGTCCGCTCGAGCACCTGCGGCCCCTTGATCAGGACGCCGAGCTGCGCGCCGCGGCCGGTGCCGACCATCAGCGCCGTCGGCGTCGCCAGACCCATCGCGCAAGGACAGGCGATGATCAGAACCGCGACTGCCGCGGTAAAGGCAGCAGCGGCCGCGGCGCCCCAAGCGAGCCAGCCGATGGCCGTCGCGAGTGCGATCACGAGGACGACGGGGACGAAGACAGCCGAGACGCGGTCGGCGAGTCGCTGGACATCGGCCTTCCCGGCCTGCGCCTCCGTGACGAGACGAGCGATCTGCGCGAGCGCGGTCTCCGAACCGACCCGGGTGGCGCGTACGGCGAGCCGGCCAGAGATGTTGATCGTCGCGCCCGCAACCTCGGAACCAGGCGCCACCTCGATCGGGAGGGACTCTCCCGTCAACAGCGACTGATCGATCGACGACTCACCCTGCTCGACCACGCCGTCGGTCGCGATCCGTTCTCCAGGACGAACGACGAAAACATCCCCGACCTCGAGTTCCTCGACCGGCACGAGTACCTCGTCAGCACCATGCAGAAGCCGTGCTTCCTTGGCGCCGAGCGCGAGCAGCGCGCGAATCGCGGCGCCCGACCGACCTCGAGCCCGGCCCTCGAAGGATCGCCCGAGGAGGATCAGGCTCGTCATCACCCCCGCCACTTCGTAGTACGTATGCGCGTCGAGCGAGGCAAAGAGCACCTTGCTCGACCAGATCCAGGCGGCGAGCGTCCCCAGAGAAACGAGCGTGTCCATGGTCGCGGCAAGATGACGCGCGTTCAGCAGCGCCGCCCGGTGGAACGCGAACCCGCTCACGAAGACCACCGGGGTCGCGAGACCGAACGCCAACCAGGACCAGCCGCCGAACTGCAACGGACCGACCATCGCAATCAGCACCAGCGGCGCCGTCAGCGCGAGCGCAAGTAGCAGCCGCCAGTCACGGGGCGGCGATGCGGGCTCGTCGGCAAGCGCTGCCTGCGAGGCGCGGTAGCCGGCGGCCTCGACCGCGGCGACGAGGTCGCCGAGCCCGACCCGTGCGGCGTCGTAGCGCACCGAGGCCGACTCGGTCGCGAAGTTCACGCTCGCCTCTACGCCGGCGAGTCTGTTCAGACGCCGCTCGATCCGCGTCGCGCAGGCCGCGCAGGTCATCCCCTCCAGCCCAAGTGTCGCGCGCTCGACGACGGGCGGGGAGGCGGTCGTCGCCACTAGCTGGCGGACGCCGCCACGTCGTAGCCGGCTTCGTTGATCGCCGCTCGCACCGCGTCGTCGTCGAGCCGCTCGCCGCGAACCGTCACGAGCTTCGTCTGCAGATCGACTTGCACCTCGGCAACGCCGGGGAGCGCCGCGATCTCCGATCTGATCGCCCGCTCACAGTGCTCGCAGTGCATCCCCGGCACGCGGTACGTATTCGACTCGCTCACATCCGCCTCCTTACACATATGCAGCGGACTTCATCATATACCCCCATTAGGTATGACAGGAACGCGGCCCGCAACACATCAACGGGCGTTAAGATGATCCCGTGCCGGCGGAAGATCGCTGCGACCTGCTCTGTCTCGACCTGCCGCTTGCCGAGGAGCTGCGTGCGCGTCGACTGGACGACAGGTCAGCGCGGACGGCGGCGGCCTTCTTCCAAGCGCTCGCCGACCCGACCAGGCTGACCATCGCGGCCGCGCTCATCGGCGCCCCGGAGCTCTGCGTCTGCGACCTCGCCTGGATCGTCGAGCGCTCGCAGAATCTCGTCTCCCACCATCTCCGGGCATTGCGCACGGCGGGCCTCGTCGACTACCGCCGCGACGGGAAGATGGCGCTCTACGCGCTCACGGGCCCAGGGCGAGCGCTGCTCGACCACGTCGAAGTTGGACAGGTCGCAGGTGGCTGAGACACTGCTGCGGATCGGTCCGCGACCGGCCGCGGCGCCACAGCTTTCGACGCAAGAACGTACAGGGCTGGAGCGCCGCGCGAAGCTGCTTGCCTGGGGCGGCAACAGCTGGCATCTGATCGAGTTTGCGATCGCGCTCGGCGCAGGAATCGCCGCCGGCAGCGTGGCACTGATCGGCTTTGGCGCCGACTCGTTGATCGAAGGGCTGTCCGGGTTCGTGATCGTCTGGCTCTTCAGCGGCGGCCGCGGCTCCTCGGAGAAGGCGGAACGGCGCGCGCAGCAGCTGGTCGCCGGCAGCTACTTCCTGCTTGCGGCCTATATCGGCATCGAATCGCTACGAGATCTCGTCGGCGGCCACCATCCGCAGGCGAGCTGGGTCGGGATCGGCCTGGCGGCGTTCACGGCGCCGACGATGCCGCTGCTCGCCCGCGCGAAGCGCCGCGTCGGGCACGAGCTGAACTCGTCGGCGACCGTCAGCGAGGCACAGCAGAACCAAATCTGCGCGTACCTCTCGATCGCGCTCCTCGTCGGCCTGCTCGCGAACGCAGTTGCGGGCTGGTGGTGGGCCGATCCTGCCGCGGCAGTCGTGATCGCGGCTTTCGCGGCGCGCGAGGGTATTGAAAGCTGGCGCGGCGAGGGCTGCGCCTGCGGCGACCGTTGTTGTTGATGGCGATCGCACACAGCTCACGAGACCGTCGCAGACGTGTCGGGTGCGGTTTCGGCGTGTTGAGCACGGTCCGGCCGCGTCGCAGACTGCCGCTACTCGTCTTCATCTTCCTGCTGTGCTGTTCGTGATCGCGCTCGGGTTCATCTGCCTGTGCCAGGCGGATCATCCGACGCAAGCCGCCGAGCGCGCCGCAGCCGCAACGGCCCAGGTTCCGGCGGTGATCACGATGTGGAGCTACCTGGCGATCCTCGGTTTGCCGTTCCTCGCGCAGCCCTTGGTTGGGCCTCTTCGGGCCCGTGGTCGCGCCTCGCCTGCGGTGCTGCAGCGCTTCCTCTTTTGAATCGGTTGTAGGTCCGCGAGGTCGCGTCTGCGCGCGCGGCGTATCTGCACCGACTCTCTGGAGGAACCAGATGCCTACACCAACGAAACGTTCGAAGCGGCCTCAGGCGCCGTTACGTCGCGGTCGGACGCCTCCCGCAGGCCGCCGCTCTGGGTGTACCTGGCGGCGGGCGCAGGAATCGTCCTCGTCGGCGCCGCGATCGTGCTCCTCGCGAACGGCGGCGGCAACTCAGAGCGGGCGTCGGCGGGGCTCCCCAACACGCCCGACTATCACTCGCTGCTCGTCGACCCGACGAATCCCGATCGGCTGCTGCTCGGATCGCATGTCGGGATCTACCGCTCCAGCGACGCTGGTCGGCGCTGGGGATTCGTTAAGCTCGAGAACCGCGACGCGATGAACCTCGCCCGAGTCGGTACGGGGAAGACGGTCTGGATGGCCGGACACAACGTGTTTGCGCGCAGCGCTGACGGCGGACAGACCTGGCAGGAGCTCCATCCTTCTTCGCTTCCGAGCCTGGACGTCCACGGCTTCGCGGTCGACCCGCGCAATCCAGGACCGTCTACGCGGCGGTCGCCGGCCAGCCCCTTTACTGATCGACGGACAACGGCGCCACCTTTGCTCGCGCCTCGCCTGAT
>JABFWJ010000339.1 GCA_013362295.1 Thermoleophilia bacterium | reverse complement strand
GGCCGGGCCGAAGCGCGCCCAGGTGCGTGCCGTCGGGGCGCGGGTGCTCGAGGTACGCGGAACATTCGACGACGCGCTGCGCCTCTGCCGCGAGCTCGGCGAACGCGATGGCTACGTGGTCGTCAACTCGCTCAACCCGAACAGGATCGAGGGCCAGAAGTGCGTGTCGTTCGAGCTGATCGACCAGCTCGGCGGCGCACCCGACGTCGTCGCGTTGCCGTTCGGCGGCGGCGGCAACGTCACGGCCGTCGCCCGCGGCTTCGCCGAGGCGGGCGCCTCGCCCCGGCTCGTCGTCGGCGAGGCCGCCGACCGTCCGAACACGTGGGCCTCGGCGATCAGAATCGGCACCCCGGTCCACGCCGAGCACGTCGCAGAACTCGTCGCGGCCGGGCGGGTCGAGGTGGTGAGCCTGAGCGAGGACCAGCTCCGTTCCGCCTGGGAGCGCCTCGCGCGCGAAGAAGGCGCATTCTGCGAGCCCGCGAGCGCGGCGGGGCTCGCCGCGCTCGAACTTTGTGATGAGTCAACACTAAGTGGGAAGGTGGCGGTTGCCATCCTGACCGGCCACGGGCTCAAGGACGTCGACGCCGTGGCGTCGCCCGTCGAGGCGGTCGTGGAGCCGACGCTCGACGCGGTGCTGGAGGTCTTGACTTGACGGTCCGGGTGGTCGCACCCGCCTCGACGGCCAACCTCGGTCCGGGGTTCGACACGGCCGCGGCCGCGCTCGAGCTCTGGAACGAGGTGACCGTCGAGGAAGGAACGGGAGTGGAGATCGAGGGGGAGGGGTCTGACGAGCTGCCGCGCGACGCCTCGCACCTGACGCTGCGTGCCTTCGCGCTCTTCGCGCCGCCCGGGGGCTACCGGTTCAGCTTCGTCAACCGCGTGCCGCTCGAGCGCGGGCTCGGCTCGAGCGCGGCCGCGATCGCCATGGGGCTCGTCGCGGGCGCCGCGGTGGCGGGGCGGCCGGGTGCGCCCGGAGACCTGTTGCAGGCCGGCGTGCCGATCGAGGGCCACGCCGACAATCTCGCCGCAGCGCTCTACGGCGGCGTTTGCTTCGCGATGAAGCGCAACGGGTCGATCCACGCCGCGCGCATCGCCTCCGACATGCCGGTGGCGGCGATCCTCGCCGTGCCGGCGACGCGCACGAACACCGGACAGTCACGCGGCGCCCTTCCTGCGACAGTCACGCATGCCGACGCGGCGCACAACGCGGCCTCGGCGGCACTGCTCGGCGCGGCGATCGCCGGCCACGACGCGCGCCTGCTGCGCGACGCCTTCGACGACCGGCTGCACGAGCAGTACCGCGCCGCCGATGCGCCGCTCCTGCGGACGCTGCGCGCGGGTGCGCCCGACGGAACCGTCGGTGTGACGCTCTCGGGCTCCGGGCCTTCGGTCGTGGTCTGGGCCGAGGCTGACCGTGCCGGCGACGTCGCGCGCGAGCTCGAGGCATCTCTCCCCGACGATACGACGGTGCTCCCGCTTCGGGTGGCCCGGGAAGGAGCCCACGCCGTATGACCGCCTACGGACCGACGCATCCCGCGAAGCGTCAGAGCGCGGCGCTGACCGACGGCGTCGATCGTGCGCCGGCGCGCGCGATGCTGAAAGGCGTCGGCTTCACCGACGCCGACCTCGCGCGGCCGCTGATCGGCGTCGCGACGACGTGGATCGAGACGATGCCGTGCAACCTCAACCACCGGCTGCTCGCGGGCTACGTGAAGCAGGGGATTCGCCGCGCCGGAGGGACGCCGCTCGAGTTCAACACGATCGCCGTCTCGGACGGCGTGACGATGGGCACCACCGGAATGCGCGCGTCGCTCGTCTCGCGCGAGGTGATCGCCGACTCGATCGAGCTCGTCGCGCGCGGCCACCTCTTCGACGGGCTCGTGTGCATCGTCGGCTGCGACAAGACGATCCCGGCCGCGGTGATGGCGCTCGCGCGTCTCGACTTACCGGGGCTCGTGCTCTACGGCGGCTCGATCGCTGCCGGGCGCTACCGGGGCAAGGACGTGACGATCCAGGATGTGTTCGAGGCCGTCGGCGCGCACGCCGCGGGCTCGATGACGGACGCCGAGGTGCATGCGCTCGAAAGCGTCGCGTGCCCCGGCGCGGGCGCCTGCGGCGGTCACTTCACCGCGAACACGATGGCGACGGCGCTCGACTTCCTCGGCGTCAGCGCGCCCGGGCTGAACGAGGTGCCGGCGACCCATCCGGGCAAGCCGGAAGCCGCGGTGCGGGCCGGCGAGCTGGCGATGCGCCTCGTCGAGTCGGACACGCGTCCCTCGCACGTGTTGACGCGTGCGGCCTTCGAGAACGCGATCACCGCGATCGCCGCCACCGGCGGCTCGACGAACGGCGTGCTGCACCTGCTCGCGATTGCGCAGGAGGTCGGCGTCGAGCTCTCGATCGACGACTTCGACACGATCTCGGCACGTACGCCGATCGTCGCCGACATCAAGCCCGGCGGCCGTTACGTCGCGACCGATCTCTTCCGGGCAGGCGGTGTCGCGCTCGTCGCGCGGGAGCTCGTGCGTGCAGGAGTCGTCAACGAGGATGCGATCGGTGTCGACGGCCGCTCGCTGCGTCAGGTCGCGGAGGCTGCGCACGAGCGTCCGGGCCAGGACGTCGTCGTCTCCTGGGACGCGCCGTTGAAGCCGCACGGCGGCCTCGCGATCCTGCGCGGCAACCTCGCCCCGGACGGCTGCGTCGTGAAGCTCGCGGGCCACGAGCGCCTCTACCACCGCGGCCCGGCGCGCGTCTTCGACAGCGAGGAAGCGTGCTTCGCCGCCGTCAAGGCGCGCGCGATCCAGCCCGGCGACGTGGTCGTGATCCGCTACGAGGGGCCCGCCGGCGGCCCCGGCATGCGCGAGATGCTGCACGTGACCGCGTCCCTCGTCGGCGAAGGGCTCGGCGACGAGGTCGCGCTGATCACCGACGGCCGCTTCAGCGGCGCGACGCACGGCCTGATGGTCGGGCACGTCGCGCCCGAGGCGTTCCGCGGCGGCCCGATCGCGCACGTGCGCGACGGCGACCTCGTCGTCGTCGACGTCGAGAACAGACAGCTGAACGTGGAACTGGCCGAGGACGAGCTCGCGCGCCGCGCCGCGGACTGGACGCAGCCCGAGCCGCGCTATGCGTCGGGCGTCTTCTCGAAGTACGCGGCGGCGGTCGGCTCGGCGTCCGAGGGGGCGGTGACCTAGTGCGCCAGCAGCTTCCTGATCGCGCGCGTCGCCTGGCCGATGCGCTGCTCGTTCTCCACGAGCGCGAAGCGCACGTGGCCGTCGCCCCCTTCCCCGAACCCGATCCCGGGGCTCACGGCGACGCCCGCCTCGCGCGCGAGTCGCAGCGCGAGCTCCAGCGAGCCGAGCGCGCGAAACCGCTCGGGGAGCGGCGCCCACACGAACATCGTTCCGCGCGGCGGCTCGACGGGCCAGCCGGCGCGCGCCAGCCCGCTGATCAGCGCATCGCGGCGGCTGCGATAGATCTCGCACACCTCGGAGGGGTAGTCGTGGGCCTCGCGGAGCGTGACCGTCGACGCGATCTGGATCGGCTGGAACGTCCCGTAGTCGAGGTAGGACTTGAGCTTCGCGAGCGCGCCGACGACATCCGCTCGCCCGAGCACGAAGCCGACGCGCCAGCCGGCCATCGAGAAGGACTTCGTGAGGCTGTAGAGCTCGATCGCGCACTCGCCGGCGCCGTCCGCCGCCAGCAGGGACGGCGGCCGGTGGCCGTCGAAAGCGACGTCGGCGTAGGCGAAGTCGTGCACGAGCAGGAAGTCGTGCTCGCGCGCGAGATCGACGAGCCGCTGCATGCCGGCGGCCGTGGCGACTGCGGTCGTCGGGTTGTGCGGGTACGAGACGAGCACGACCTTCGGCCGCGCCGTGCGTACCGCCTCGGCGATCGCGTCGACTCCGCCCTCGGCGGCCGGCGAGACGACGGTCGCGCCGGCGAGCCGCGGCGCGACGCGATGGATCGGATACGCGGGCGTCGGGACGACCACCGTGTCGCCGCCCTCGACGAGCACCCACATCAGGTGCGCCAGCCCCTCCTTGGCGCCGATCGTGCTCGCGACCTGCGTCTCCGGGTCGAGCACGACGCCGAAGCTCCGTTCGTAGCGCTCGGCGACGGCCCGGCGCAGCTGCTCGATCCCGCGGCTCACGGAGTAGCGGTGGTTCCGCGGGTTCAGCGCGGCCTCGCGCAGCTTCTCGACGGCCACCGCGGGCGAGGGGATGTCCGGGTTGCCGAAACCGAGGTCGATCACGTCCCGGCCCTCGCGCCGGAGCTCCCGCTTCAGCTGGTCGACGGTCGCGAAGACGTACGGGGGCAGGTCGTCGATTCGGCAAAACTTCATTTGCAAAAGTATTGTAGGAGCTGCAATGGCCGTTGAGACCCTGAGGTGCCGAGTCTGTGAGGCGGAGTATCCCGCGGTTGCGACCGGGACCTGCGTCCGCTGCTTCGGACCGCTCGAGCCCGTGTACGACTGGGACGCAGTGGCCCGCGTCGCGACGCGCGAGCGGATCGCCGCCGGCCCGCGCTCGCTGTGGCGGTACGAGGCGCTGCTTCCGACGAGCGCGCCGGCCGACGCGGCCGGTGGGCCGGGGTGGACGCCGCTCGTCAGCGCGCCGCGTCTCGCGAGCGCGATCGGTGTCGGCGAGGTGCTGCTGAAGCTCGACCATACGAATCCGACGCATTCGTTCAAGGACCGGGTCGTAGGGGTCGCCGCTGCGAAGGCAGCGGAGCTCGGCGCGGATACGCTCGCGTGCGCGTCGACGGGCAACCTCGGCAACGCCGTTGCCGCGCGGGCCGCGGCCGGCGGCATGCGCTCGGTCGTCCTCTATCCGCACACCGTGGAGCCCGAGAAGCTGCTCGCGACGGCGGTCTACGGCGGCGAGATGTACGCGGTGCGCGGCAGCTACGACGACTGCTCGCGGCTCGTGATCGAGCTGGCGGGTGAGCTCGACTGGGCGTTCGTCAACGTGAACCTGCGCGCGTACTACGCGGAGGGATCGAAGACGCTCGCATTCGAGATCGCCGAGCAGCTGGGCTGGGAGCTGCCCGACGCGGTGATCGCGCCGGTCGCATCCGGCTCGCTCTTCACGAAGATCTGGCAGGGCTTCGAGCAGTTTCGGCGGCTCGGGCTTGTCGAAGGCGAGCCGCCGCGCATCTACGGCGGCCAGGCGCAGGGCTGCTCTCCCGTCGCGACGGCCTTCGCCGACGAGCGCCCAGTGTCGCCGGTGCGCCCGGAGACGGTCGCCAAGTCGCTCGCGATCGGGGCGCCGGCGGACGGCGACCTGGCAATCGCGACCGCGCGCGCGTCGCAGGGCGCGATCTACGCCGTGCCGGAGGAGGACGTCGGCCCGAACATGTCGCTGCTCGCCGGTACGAGCGGCGTCTTCGGCGAGACGGCCGCCGGCGTCACCGTCGGCGCGCTGCGTGCCGCCGCCGCAGCGGGCGAGATCGGAGCGACCGACCGCGTCGTCGAGCTCGTGACCGGGACCGGCCTGAAGACGCCTCAGCTCGTCGAAACCCGTCCCGGCATCGAGATCGACGCGGACGTCGACGAGCTGC
>JABFWJ010000477.1 GCA_013362295.1 Thermoleophilia bacterium | reverse complement strand
CTGCCGGGCGAGGTGAACTACCGCCTCGAGCTCTGGCTGCGCGAGGAGGCGACGCGGCCGGACGGCTCGTTCGTCGCGTTCGAGGGCGACGAGCCGGTCGGCTACGCAGGGCTGATGGAGCACGCGAACGGCTCGGCGACGGCCGAGCACGGCCTCACCGTCGTCCGCCGCGGCCGCCGCCGCCGCGGGATCGCGCGCGCGCTCAAGCAGGCGCAGCTCCACTGGGCTGCGCAGAGCGGCGTGGTCGAGCTCCTGACGTGGACGCAGAAGGGCAACGAGGCCATGCAGGCGCTGAACCGGAGCCTCGGCTACCTCGACAAGTCGAAGGTGATCACCTATCAGGGGCCGCTGCCGTGATCCGCGTGCGGCCGGTGCTGACCGAGTCGGACATCGACACGTACATCGCGGTTCGCAACCGCGTTCAGCCGGCGACGCCGATCCCGCGCGAGGCCGTGCTCGACATGCGGAACGATCCGGCGAAGGGGAACCTCGACCTGCTCGCCGAGCTCGACGGCGAGCCGGTGGGCGCCGCGTCGGCGGCGAAGCACGGCGGCGCTCCCGAGGGTGACCTCGCGTGGATGACCATCCGGGTCGTCGCCGAGCACCGCCGGAAGGGCGTCGGGACGGCCCTCTACGGCGCGTGCTCGGACCACGCGCGCACCCTCGGCAAGTCGCAGATGTTCGTGATGGCGCGCTCGGACGACGCCGACTCGCTCGCGTACTACCCGAAGCGCGGCTTCGCGGAGATCGGCCGCATGCAGGACGTCGAGCTCGACCTCGCCGCGGTCGACCCGGACACCTCGGCGCCCGATGGCATCGAGATCGTGACGGCGACCGAGGAGCACGACAGAGACGTCTACGAGGTCGCCCTCGAGGCGGAGGCGGACATCCCCGCGTCCGAGCCGATCACGAGCGGTACCTTCGAGGACTGGCGCCGGCGGCAGTTCCCGGTGTTCGTGATGCGCGAGCTCTCGTTCGTGGCGCTCGACCACGGTCGCGTCGTCGGCTACGCCTTCCTCGGCCGCGCAATGGAGGACACGGCCGGGCACTGGATGACGGGCGTCGCGCGCTCGGCCCGGGGCCGCGGGATCGCGGGAGCGCTCAAGCGGGCCCAGATCGCCGCCGCGAAGGAAGCCGGCTGGAAGTTCCTCCGGACGCACAATGACCTCGGCAACGCCCCGATGCGCCGTGTGAACGAAAAGCTCGGCTACGTGCTGAAGTTCGAGTGGGTGCACCTCGCCGGACCGCTTCTGAGACGATGACGTCACTTCCGCGACGAAGGAGCGAGACGGCATGGCGATGATCGAGAGCAGGGACCGGGCGACGTCCGATCCCGAAGCCCGCAAAGAGGTCCTGAAGCAGATGAAGAAGGAGGGCGTCGAGTACGTCCTCTTCTGGTTTACCGACATCGAGGGGCACCTGAAGAGCTTCGCAATCACGCCGTCGGAGCTCGAGGGCGCGCTCGACGACGGCATGGGCTTCGACGGCTCGTCGATCACGGGCTTCAACGCGATCGAGGAGTCGGACATGGTCGCGATCCCGGACCCCGCGACGTACCGGCTGATGCCGACCCGCGACGGCGAGGCGAAGGTCGGCCGGATGATCTGCGACGTCGTGAAGCCGGACGGCGAGCCGTACGAGGGCGACCCGCGCTACGTCTTGCGCCGAGCGCTCGAGCGCATGGAGTCGCTCGGCTTCGACACCTTCAACGTCGGGCCCGAGCTCGAGTACTTCCTGTTCCACGACAGCGAATCGACGGTGACGCTCGACGAGGGGGGCTACTTCGCGATGACGGCGCTCGACGCCGCGACCGAGCTCCGCAACGAGACGATCCGGTCGCTCGAGTCGATGGGCATCGGCATCGAGTACCACCACCACGAGGTCGCGCCGTCACAGCACGAGATCGACATGCGCTACTCCAACGCGCTCGACATGGCCGACCAGACGATCACGTACCGCCTGATCGTGAAAGAGGTCGCTGCCAAGAACGGCGTCTACGCGACGTTCATGCCGAAGCCGCTGTTCGGCGAGAACGGGTCGGGCATGCATACGCACATGTCGCTGTTCAAGGACGGCCGCAACCAGTTCTTCGACGGGAACGACCAGTACCACCTCTCGCCGACGGGCAAGTCGTTCATCGCGGGCCTGCTCCGTCACGCGCGCGAGCTGGCGCCGATCTTCGCCCAGTGGGTCAACTCGTACAAGCGGCTCGTGCCGGGCTACGAGGCGCCCGTCTACGTCGCGTGGTCACAGCGCAACCGGTCGGCGCTGATCCGCATCCCGCTCTACAAACCCGGGTCGGAGCAGGCGACACGTGCGGAGATCCGCTGCCCCGACCCGGCGTGCAACCCGTACCTGACGTTCGCGACCCTGCTGCACGCAGGGCTCGAGGGGATCGAGAAGGGCTACGAGCTCGCGCCGCCGATGGAGCAGAACCTCTACCACCTGACGGCCGAGGAACGGCGCGAGCGGGGCATCGTCTCGCTCCCCGAAACGCTCGGGGAGGCGATCGACGAGCTCGCCACGTCCGAGCTGATGCGCCGGGCGCTCGGCGAGCACATCTTCGACAATTACGTGAAGCTGAAGCGCAGGGAGTGGGACGAGTACCGCATCCAGCTCACCCAGTGGGAGCTCGATCGTTACCTGGGAGTCTTGTAGCGGTTCGTTCAAAGGCGTAATCTCGCACCTACCCAGCGCGGCTCTGACCCGGCTGCGCTGCTGGCGGCGGTTCGCAGGGCGCCCTCATAGGCGCCCTGCGATCTGCCGGAAGACTTTTTCGGTCTGGAGCCTTCGGTCTAGAGGAAGGTGCGGATCGCTTCGCGGTCGACGCGCAGGCCGATCACCTTCGAGCCGTCGTCGATCTGCTCGATCGAGTCCGCCGGGACGATCCGGCGGCGGCGCGCGAGCCAGCCCGAGCGCACGGACAGGGCGTCCGGCATCTCGGGGCTCGTGCCGTACATCGGGCACTCGACCGTCCCGACCACCCGGCCCCGGGCGTCCGCGACGAGGAACCCGGCGGTGCCGCGGAGATCGATGGCCAGGGCGCTCACGGCTGCGAACCTATTGCCCGCTTGCGAGGAAAATCCCTCTGTTCACGTAATACTTGTGTTAGCTCCACTTGCCCGACATCGCCATCCAGGCGACGGCCAGCAGCACGAGGTAGAGGGCGGCCAGCCCCGCCACGATGCGGCCGACGACAGTCTTGCCGACGCGCTTCCACCAGTACGCGAGCACCGTGGTTGCGAGCAGCAGAAGGAGTCCGGCGTCGGCGACGAAGAAGCCGATCCCGAGCCAGGTCGGGTCGCCGTGACCGCTGAAGCCTTCGTTGGAGTAGATCCATTGCGCGCCGACGCGCATCAGGACGTACGAGGGGATCCCGACGGCGGCGAGCGCCCAGAAGGCGGCGTTGCGCAGGATCGCGAGGTCGGAGCGCCGCCAGGCGACGAACGAGACGATCACGACGGCGAGCACCGCGCCGACGAGAGCCATCGCCCCGAGCACGTGCAGGAAGAGCGGGAGAAACGGGCGGCTGAACGCGATCACGAGCCGGGCTTCCAGATCATGAGGACGAGAATCGCGATCGTCGCCGCACCTGCGAGCCAGGAGATCGCGTTGCCGCGGGAGTCCCGCAGCAGCGCACGGAGCTCGTCGGTGCTCGTGTCGCCGCTCGCCGCGAGCTGCTCGGCGAGCTTGCGCGAGCGCTCCTGGTGCCTGCCGCCGATGCCGCCCAGCGCGCCCGCGATCACCCAGAGGACGAGAGCGGCCCAGATCCACGCCGCGCCGAAGCTGTAGCCCCGCTCATGCCAGAGCCAGAGTCCGAAGACGAGCGTGCCTGCGACGCCGACGCCGATCACCGGCAAGGTGACGCGCACGAGTCGCAGGAGATATGCGCTCTCGCTCGGACGCTCCGCGCGAATCGCGAGCACGTTGAGGATTCCCGCCGCGACGGAGCCACTGACGTAGAAGAACGCTGCGGTGATGTGCAGCATCACGAGCCACTGGGCCGTGGACACGGGGCGAGCGTACCCTTCGTCGCGGATGGACACGCGCGAACGCCACCTGCGTCTGCTGACGGAGACGATCGAGGCCGTGAACTCGACGCTCGACCTGCAAGAGGTTCTGTCGCTCGTTGCGACCAAGGTGCCGGACGCCCTGCACACCGACGCGTGCTTCGTCTATCTCTACGACGAGCGCGCCGACGAGCTCGTGCTCCGGGCAACGCACGGCACGGCGATCGACGAGATGACGCGCCGGCCGCGCATGCGTCCCGGCGAAGGGATCACCGGCACTGCCGCCGCGGCGCGTGCGCCGGTGATGCTGGAGTCGCAGGCGCACCTCGATCCGCGCTTCAAGAACTTCCCGAATCTGCCAGAGGACGAGTACGAGTCGATCCTCGCCGTGCCGATCACGACGCGCGACGGGACGCTCGAGGGCGCGCTCAACGTGCGTACGCGCGAGCCGCGCGCGTTCTCCGAGGACGAGGTCGACCTCCTGCTCGCGATCGCAGCGCAGGTGGCGCAGTCGATCGAGCACGCGAAGCTCTACTCCGAGGCACAGCGCCGCGTGCACGAGCTCGAGGCGCTGGCGCGCATCTCCGAAGCCGTCTCGGAGTCCCTCTACCTCGAGGAGTCACTGGAAGCGATCGTCAAGACGACGATGGACGCGCTGCACGCGAGCGGCGCGGCGCTCGTGCTCGACGACGGCCGGATCGCGTGGCCCGAAGGCGTCGCGAGCACGCATGCGATCAGGCAGCCGCTGCGCTGGCGGGGACGGCAGATCGGCGAGCTGGTCGCGGACCGCGCGACGGCGTTCACGGAGGTCGACCGCGAGCTGCTCGCGTCGATCGCGACGCACGCCGCCGTCGCGCTCGAGCACGGCCGGGCGGTGATGCGCGGCGTCCTCGCGCAAGAAATCCACCACCGCGTCAAGAACAACCTGCAGACGGTCGCGTCGCTGCTGCGCCTGCAGGCGCGCTCCGCCGACACCATCGATCCGCGCGAGGCGCTCGAGCACTCCGTCAACCGCATCCTCGCGATCGCTGCCGTCCACGAGCTGCTGACGGAGCGGCGGGACGAGGACGTCGAGCTCGCCGATCTGATCGACCGCCTGCGGGCGATGCTCGTCCAGGGGGTCGGCGGCGGCAAGGACGTCACCTCGACGCTCGAGCCCGTGCTGCTCCCTGGGGCACGCGCGACCGCGCTTGCGCTCGTCTTCGCCGAGCTCCTGCAGAACGCCCTCGAGCACGGCGGTGACCGCGTGCGTGTCGAGCTTGCGCGGCGAAACGGCGACGTCGTGCTCGCGATCGCCGACGACGGGTCGGGGCTGGGCGACGAGCTGCCCTCCGGAACCGGGCTCTCGATCGTGCGCGCGCTCGTCCACGACGAGCTGCGCGGGACCCTCGACCTGCAGTCGGACGGCGGCACGCGCGCCGAGGTCGTCTTCCCCGCCTAGAGCACCGAACCTCGAGCCTTTCAGCCCGCCTGGTCGTCGAAGCTGAAGTGGAAGTGGTCGTCGTGGGCGTGGATGCCGAGGACCTGGTCCTCGAGGGCGTTCGCGGCGACCGGGTCGAGGTAGACCTCGACGCCGTCGCGCTCGACGACGACGTCGTCCGCGACCGGCTCCGTCGCTTCCTCGATCTCCAGCTCGATCTCGCCGTCGGCTTCCACGCCGCGGATGCGGAGAGTCCCGATCTGGCGCAACGCGCCCACGGCTTCGTCGCTGATCTGCAGCATCATGCGAGTCTATGTGCGTGCGCATCCTCATCGCGGAAGACGAGACGATCATCAGGCTCGACCTGCGCGACCTGCTCGAGCGCACCGGCCACGAGGTCGTGGCGGAGGCGCGCGACGGAGAGGAGGCCGTTGCGCTCGCGCGCCAGCACGATCCCGAGCTCGCGATCATGGACGTGAAGATGCCGCGGCTCGACGGCATCGAGGCTGCGAAGCGGATCCTGGACGAGCGGCCGATCCCGATCGTGATGCTCACCGCCTACGGCCAGGAGGAGCTCGTGAGCCGCGCGGTCGAGGCCGGCGTCTTCGGCTACCTCGTGAAGCCGTTCCGCGAGCAAGACCTCGTGCCGGCGATCGCAACTGCGCGGGCGCGACACGAGGAGCTCTCCGCCGTGCGCCAGGAGGCGGAGTCGCTCGCGGACGCCCTCGCCGCGCGCAAGGCGATCGAGCGTGCGAAGGGGCTGTTGATGGAGAAGGAAGGACTCTCGGAGACGGCAGCGTTCGACCGTCTCCGGCGCGCGAGCCAGGTGTCCGGACGGCCGCTGAAGGTGATCGCCGAGGCCGTGATCGCTACGCTCGACCAGTCATGACGCAGACGCTGACACCGCCGAAGCTCCGTCCCCGGCGCACGAGCGGCTCCGGCACCGGCGAGGCGTGGCGCGTGATCGTCCTCAACGACGACCACAACACCTTCGAGGGCGTCGCGTTCGCGCTTGCGCAGACAATCCCCGGGGTCGACTACGACAAGGGCATGGCGCTCGCCAACAAGATCCACTCGAGCGGACAGGCGCTCGTGTGGTCCGGCCACCGCGAGCTGGCCGAGCTCTACCACGCACAGCTCGAGGGCTACGGGCTGACGATGGCGCCTCTTGAACGCTGACGCGCTCGCGGGCATCCGCCGCGTCTTCGACGCGTTCCGGGGCGGCGACCCGCGCGCGCTGTTCGAGGTGATCGCCGAAGACGCGGTCTGGATCGTCAACGGCACAGTCCCCGTCGCGCAGGAGTACAGCGGGCGCGCGCGCATCTTCGACCTCTTCCGCGACACGCGGCGACTGACCGACGGGACGTACCTGAGCACGCTGCGCTGGGCGCTCGCCGACGACGAGCATGCGGTCGCCGTCTACCGCGCGCAGGGCAGGCGGCTCGGCCGGGCCCTCGACATCGATCAAGTGCTCCTGATCGAGCACGCACGCGGCGTGTGGAAGCGGATCACGGCGATACCGTCCGACCCGCCGGCGTTCGAGGCGTTCTGGGCGTGAGGGTCGGCGTCCAGCTGCCGGAGGTGGAGCGCGTCGTGCGCCGCGACGAGCTCGCGGCGCTGGCGCGGGCCGCCGAGGAGTGCGGCTTCGACTCGCTGTGGGTCGGCGACCACGTGCTCTACCGCGACGACGGCCGCCCCGAGCGCGGGCCGTGGGACTGCTGGGCCACACTCGCGTGGCTCGCGGGCGTCACCGAGCGCGTCGAGCTCGGCCCGCTCGTCGCGTGTACCGCGTTCCACCCCCCGGGGATCCTCGCCCGCCAGGCTGCCGCGGTCGACGAGCTGAGCGGCGGGAGGCTCGTCGTCGCGCTCGGCGCGGGCTGGAACCTGGAGGAGTTCCGCGCCTTCGGCTTCCCGACGGATCACATGGTCGGACGCTTCGAAGAGGCCTTCACGATCGTCCGCCGGCTGCTCGCCGGGGAGCGCGTGACCTTCGAGGGCCGCTACCACACGACTCGCGATGCGGTGCTCCTGCCACCGCCGGCGCGCGCCCCGAAGCTGATGATCGGCGCGAACGGGCCGCGCATGCTCGCGATCGCACTCCCGCACGTCGATGCGTGGAACACGTGGTTCACCCACTACGGCAACACCCCGGACGGATTCGCCGAGCACAACGCCGGCATCTCGGAGGCGGCGGAGCATGCAGGGCGCGATCCGGCGGAGCTCGAGCGCAGCGCGTGCGTGCTCGTCGAGGTGGAGGCCGCAGCCGAGCGCCCGCGCGACGTCGAGGCGGTTCCGGCCGGCGCGCTGGGCGAGCACCTGCGCGCGCTCGCCGAGGCCGGCGCGGACGAGGCGATCCTCGTCCTCGACCCGATCACGGAGTCGTCGGTCCGCGCGGTCGCGTCAAGTATCGGAACCTGATTCGCCCGCGGTGGCAGTCCGAAGAGCTCGAATCTGGTTCGGCTGCGCCGAATCAGATTCGATCGGTGGTCTCGGCGAAGAGCGACTCCCATCTGCCGAGCAGCGCTTCGAGGTCGGCCCGCGCAGCCTTGTGCGCGCTCACGAGGTCGACGTCTCCCCAGTCCGCAGCGAGCTGCTGCTCGAGCTCCGCGACGCGCGCCTCCGCACGCTCGACCTCGCTCTCGACGAGCTCGAGGGCGGTCGGCTTCGCCTTGGGTGGGCGCTTCGGCTTCTTGCGCTTCGCCTTCGGCGGAGGAGGCGCCGCAACCGCGACCGCATCCTCGGCCTGCGCCCGCACGTAGTCCGCCCAGCCGCCGGTGTACGACGCGATCGACCACGCCTCGACCGCGAGCAGCCGGTCGGCGACCGCGTCGAGAAGCGCCCGGTCGTGCGAGACGAGCAGCACCGTTCCCGGGAACGCCTCGAGTGCCGCCTCGAGGGCCTCGCGCGACTCGAGGTCGAGGTGGTTGGTCGGCTCGTCGAGCACGAGAAAGTTCGCGCCGGACGCGACTGCGATCGCGAGCGCGAGGCGGCGGCGCTCGCCGCCCGAGAGGACCGCGACCGGCTTCTCGTGCTCGTCCCAGCCCGAGAAGAGGAAGCGGCCGAGCAGGTTCTGCGCCTCGGGGCGCTTCAGGCCCGTCCCCGACATTGCCGCGTCGAGCACCGAGCCGCGCTCGTCGAGCTCCGCCTCGTGCTGCGAGAAATACGCCGGCGCGACGCCGTGCCCGAGCCGGAGCTTCCCGCCCGCCGGCACGCGCAGCCCGAGCAGCGTCTCGAGCAGCGTCGTCTTGCCGGAGCCGTTCGGCCCGACGAGCGCGACGTGCTCGCCGCGCTCGATCGCGAACGTCGCGTCGTGCAGCAGCTCCTTGTCGCCCGCCCGCAGCGCGAGCCCTTCGACGACGGCGACGTCCCGCCCGGAACGCGCCGGCTTCAGGAACTCGAACCCGAGCCCGCGCCTGCGCTCCTCGGGCTTGTGCACGCGCACCGCCTCGAGGCGCTTGATCTGCTTGAGCTTGGACTGCGCCTGCCGCGCCTTCGTCTTCTTGTACCGGAAGCGCTCGACGAAGCGCTCGAGGCGCGCGATCTGCTCCGCCTGCCGCGCCGCCGTCTTCGTCTGATGGATTGCGCGCGCAGCCTGCTCGCGCCGCCACACGTGCCACGCGCCGGGGAAGTACACCGACTTCCCGCCCTCGAGCTCGAGCACTGCGGTCGTCACGGCCTCGAGGAACCAGCGGTCGTGCGCGACGAGGATCACGCCGGCATCGAGTGTCTTCAGCAGCTCCTCCAGCCACTCGAGCGACTCGATGTCGAGGTGGTTCGTCGGCTCGTCGAGCAGCAGCAGGTCGGGCTGCGAGGCCAGAGCGCGCGCCAGCGACGCCCGGGTCAGCTCCCCGCCCGAGAAGGTCGAGAGCGGTCGGTCGAAGTCGTCGTCCGTGAAGCCGAGCCCGCGGACGACCGAGGCCGCGCGGTCGCGCCAGTCATAGCCGCCCGCGTGCTCGAGCCGCGCCTGTGCCCCTGCGTAGCGTCGCAGCGTCGCCGCCGCGTGATCGCCGGCGGCCATCGCGGCCTCGAGCGCCCGCAGCTCCTGCTCCACCGCCACGAGGTCGGCCGTCCCCGAGAGGACGTAGTCCCGAAGGGGGCTGGGGCTCCGGTCGGGCGGCCGCTGGTCGTGGAGCGCGATCCGGTTGCCCTTCTGGAGCGCCAGCTCGCCGCCTTCGAGCGACACCTGGCCTGCGAGTGCGCGCAGCAGGGTCGTCTTGCCCGCGCCGTTCGGGCCGGCGAGGGCGAGCCGGTCCTTGCGCTCGACCTTGAACGAGACGCCGTCGAACAGGACGCTCCCGGAGAGCTCCTTCCGGAGTGAGGACGCGATGACGACCGCCATGCGGTGAAACTATCTGTCGATGCGCCTCGGACTCGTCCCCCGGATCCTGCTCGCGGGCGGAATCGTGGTCGTGTTCCTCGTCGTGGTGTTCGCCCTCGTTCTCCAGTCGCTCCGGGAGGTGCGCCGGCTCACGGGCACCGAGCAGCGGGCCGAGCAATCGGTCGTGGCCGCGAGCCGTCTCGAGAAGCTGATCCTCGACGTCGAGACCGGCACCCGCGGCTATGTGATCACCCGCGACCGCCGCTTCCTCGACTCCTGGCGCGACGCGCAGGCCCGGCTGCCGGGGGAGACACGCGTCCTGAAGGCGCTCGCGCCCGGCTCGTTCTCCGCCACGGTCGAGCAGAAATGGCGCTCCTACGTGAACGACTGGTCGAAGCCGGTCGTGGCGCTTGCGGCGCACAAGCTCTCCGGCCCCGAGGTCGAGACCGCAACGACCGAGGGCAAGCGCCGCGTCGACGAGCTGCGAAACCTGATCGACCCGTTCATCCGGCGCGAAAACCGCTTCGCGACGGAGGAGCGCGCACGGATCGCCGACGTCCAGCACCGCGGGGTGATCCTCGCCGCCGCCGGCATCGGGATCACGATCCTGCTCTTTGCGGGCATGGTCGGTTATTTCCTCCACAGCGTCGTTGGACCGCTCCGGCGCATCGTGGAGGCGACCGGGCGTGTCGCGGCGGGCGAGCGCGACGTTCACGTGCCGCCTGAGGGCGCGGGCGAGATCGGCGAGCTGGCGGTCGCGTTCAACGAGATGTCGAACGCGCTCACCCGCCACTCACGCGAGCTCGCCGAGCAGAACGTCGATCTCGAGCGGCTCGCCAACGTGCTGCGCGCGGTGCTCGACTCGACGATCGACGGGATCCTGCTCTCGGACGCCGAGGGGCACGTGCAGCTCGCGAACCGGCCGCTGGTCAACCTCACCCGCGAGCTCGGGATGCGCTACGAGGGAACCGTCGTCGACCGTCTGCTCTCCGTCTCGCACCGGATCCGCGACGAGGAGGAGTACAGGGAGTCGATGGAGGAGCTCCGCTCGAATCCGGAGGTCGCGACGTTCAACGAGTTCGAGGACACGGTCACCGGCCGCGTCTTCCAGGGCTTCACGGCGCCCGTGCTCGACGACCGCGGCGGCTTCATCGGCCGCATCTGGACGCTGCGCGAGGTCACGCAGCAGCGTGAGCTCGACCGGCTGAAGGACGACTTCGTCGCAACGGTCTCGCACGAGCTACGCACGCCGCTCACGTCGATGATGGGCTTCCTCGAGATGATCCGCGAGGGCGAGGCCGGCGAGCTGAACGACGAGCAGAAGCGGTTCCTCGCGATCGTCTACCGCAGCTCCGAGCGGCTGCAGCGGCTCGTCGGCGACCTGCTCTTCGTCGCGCGGCTCGACGCCAACGGCCTGCAGCTGCAGTTCGGACTGGCACAGCTCGACGAGATCGTGCGCGACGCGGTCGAATCGTCCGCTGCGCTCGCGCGCTCCCGCGAGGTGGAGTTCGTCGCCGAGCTGGATCCCGTCCCGCCGGTCACCGGCGACCGCGAGCGTCTGGCGCAGCTGATCGGAAACCTCGTCTCGAACGCGCTCAAGTTCACGCCGGCCGGAGGGCGTGTGACCGCGCGCACCTTCGTCGACGGCAGCCACGCCGTGGCGGAGATCCGGGACACCGGCATCGGGATCCCGGCGGCCGAGCAGAGCCGGCTCTTCCAGCGGTTCTTCCGCTCCTCGACCGCGACCGAGCAGGCGATTCCGGGAACGGGACTCGGGCTCGTGATCTCGAAGGCGATCGCCGAGGCGCACGGCGGCACGATCGGCGTCACCTCGGCGCCGGGCGAGGGCACGTGCTTCCGCGTCGAGATCCCGCTCGAACCGGAAGAGGCCGCCGCCTGACGCGCATCGTCGCGCTCGACGTGGGCTCGTCCTCGGTGCGTGCGGTCGCCTACGACGAGGCGGGCGAGGCCGAGCCCGGCGACGCGCACCTCGCCTACCACGAGCTCGACGCCGACCGGCTCGTCGACGCGTGCCGTGCCGTGCTCGCGCAGGTCGGGGAGGGCGACGCGCTCGCGATCTCCTGCTTCTGGCACTCGCTCGTCGCGCTCGACGCGCGCGACCGGCCGCTCACACCCGTGCTCACATGGCGCGACGTGGCGGGCGAGCCGCCGCCCCTCGACCCCGACGACTACCACCGGCGGACGGGCTGCTTCCTGCATCCCGCGTACTGGCCGGCCAAGCTGGTGCGGCTCGCCGCGGAAGGCGTCGAGGCGGCGCGCTACCTCTCGTTCGGCGACTACCTCCTGCTGCGGCTCACCGGCGAGGTACGGACGAGCGTCTCGACCGCGAGCGGGACCGGGTTGTTCGACCCGAACCGGCTCGACTGGGACGACGAGACGCTCGTCGCGCTGGGCCTCGACGCGTCACGGCTCGCGCCGGTGTCCGACGAGCCGATCGCCGGCGTCTGGCCCGCGCTGGGCGACGGCGCCTGCTCGAACGTCGGCGCCGGCTGCCTGACCCGCGAGCGCGCGGCGGTGATGGTCGGCACGTCGGCGGCCGTCCGGGTCGTCCACGCGGGTGACGAGTCGACGGCACGTCCGGGACTCTTCCTGTACCGCGTCGACGGGACGCGGTTCTGCGAGGGCGGGGCGCTCTCCGACGGCGGGAACCTCCGCGCCTGGCTCGTGCGGACGCTCCGCGAGGTCGAGAGCGCCGGCATCCACGAGCGGCCTGCGGCCGCGCACGGCCTGACGTTCGAGCCGTTTCTCGGCGGTGAGCGCTCGCTCGGCTGGAATGCGCGGCGGCACGGGGCGATCCACGGGCTGACGTTCGCGACGACGCCGCTCGACATTGCGCAGGCCGCGCTGGAGGCTGTCTGCTACCGGCTCGCAGACCTTCTGGACGCGATCGGCGGCGTCGGCTCGATCGTCGCGACGGGCCGGGCCTTGCTCGCGAATCCCGCCTGGCTGCAGATCTTGGCCGACGTCGTCGGCCGGCCCGTCGAGATCTCCGGCGCGCCGGAGGGCTCGGCGCGGGGCGCCGCCGTGATCGCCCTGGAGCGGCTCGGCCTGTCGACGCCGCCTGCGCCGCTCGCCGGTGTCGCCGAGCCGCGGCTCGATCGCCACGCTGTTTACCGACGGGTAAGAGACGAGGCTGCCGACGGGTAAGAGACGAAGCCGGGGGAACACCAAGCTCTTTGTGAAGTCGATACGTGCCGAGGAGGCGTGATGATCGGGATCGTGGGCGGCGGCCTCGCAGCCGCGAAGGTGGTGGAGGGATACCGGGAAGCCGGCGGGACCGACCGGATCACGATCTGGTCGCAGGATCCGCACGGGCCCTACCACCGCCCACCGCTCTCGAAGCGGCTGTTGCGCGGAGAGGCGGAGCCCCCCGACGCACTCGTGCACCCGGCCGAGTGGTACCCGGAGCAGGACGTTGAGCTACGGACCGGCGTGCAGCTCGCGTCGCTCGACGAGGTCGGCGCCGAGACGGTGGTGATCGCCACGGGCGCGCGGCCGCGGCTGCTCGACGGCACGCTCGAACTGCGCACGCTCGACGACTCGCTCGAGCTCCGCCGGCGCGCCGAGGACGCGAAGACGGCGGTCGTGATCGGCGGCGGCTTCATCGGCTGCGAGGTGACGGCGTCGCTGACGCAGCTCGGTGTCCAGGTGACGCAGGTCGTGCGCGAGCCGCTCGTCTTCGCACTCCTGCAGGCGCCGCCGATGTCGGAGGCGCTGCACGCGCGGTTCCGCGAGCACGGCGTCGACCTCCGCCTCGGGGCGACCGAGATCCCGGAGGGGTCCGATCTGCGCGTCGCGGGCATCGGCGTCCAGCCGAACGTCGAGCTCGCGCAGGCGGCGGGGCTCGAGGTGCGGAACGGCGTCGTCGTCAACGAGCGCTTCGAGACGTCCAAGCCGGGGGTGTACGCGATCGGCGACGTCGCGGAGTTCTTCGACCCGGTGTTCGGGCGCCACCGCCGGATCGAGCACTGGTCGAACGCCGCCTATCACGGCACAACGCTCGGCAAGATCCTCGCGGGGGAGGACGCCCGTTACGACGTGGTGTCCGCGTTCTTCTCGGAGCAGTTCGGCCGCATGTTCAGATCGTT
Organism: Thermoleophilia bacterium; assembly: GCA_013362295.1. GTDB lineage: Bacteria > Actinomycetota > Thermoleophilia > Gaiellales > Gaiellaceae > PALSA-600. The sequence continues at coordinate 4,889 of JABFWJ010000477.1, read as the reverse complement.
CGGCGACCCGCTCGGCCACGACGAGACGACGCTCGAAGGGGACTTCGCCGACGAGCGGGCCGTGTTCCGCTTCCTGCGCGCCGGGCGCACGATCGGAGCGGTCACGACGGGCCTCGACGAGGACGACGAGAACGCCCTCAAAGAGGAGATCAGAGCCGGCGCGGCCACCACGGCCTAGCCGTTACGCTCGCGGGAGAAGCGAACCGCGAGGAGGACGGGTGCCCAGCTCCGAGATCGAACAGCTCTCCATCGACACGATCAGGACGCTGTCGATGGACGCGGTGCAGAAGGCGAACGCGGGCCATCCCGGGACGGCGATGGCGCTCGCACCGCTTGCGTACCTGCTCTACACGGAGGTGCTGCGGCACAACCCGGCGAACCCGCACTGGCCGGACCGCGACCGCTTCGTCCTCAGCGCGGGCCATGCCTGCGTCCTCCAGTACGCGACGCTCCACCTGACGGGCTACAACCTCTCGCTCGAGGAGCTGAAGCGGTTCCGCCAGTGGCAGTCCGCAACGCCCGGCCATCCCGAGTTCCGCCACACGGAGGGCGTCGAGGTGACAACGGGCCCGCTCGGCCAGGGCTTCGCGAACGGGGTCGGCATGGCGTTCGCCGAGCGCTTCCTCGCGAGCACGTTCAACCGGCCGCACCACGACGTCGTCGACCACCGCATCTATGCGATCTGCTCGGACGGCGACCTGATGGAGGGCGTGTCGTACGAATCCGGGTCGATCGCGGGCACCAACGCGCTCGGCAAGCTCGTCTACTTCTACGACGACAACCACATCACGATCGACGGGACGACCTCGATCTCGTTCACGGAGGATCGCCACAAGCGGTTCGAGGCGCTCGGCTGGCACGTGCAGCACGTCGACGATGCGAACGACCTCGACGCGTTCCGCGAGGCGATCGCCAACGCGCACGAGGACACCGACCGGCCGTCGGTCGTGATCGTCCGCTCGCACATCGGCTTCGGCGCTCCGCATGCCGTCGACACCGCGAAGGCGCACGGCAACCCGCTCGGCGAGGCGGAGGTTGCGGCCACGAAGAAGGCAATCGGCTGGGACCCCGACCAGCACTTCTACGTGCCCGACGAGGTCTACGCGCACATGAATCAGGTCGAGCGCGGCTCGAAGCTCGAGACCGAGTGGGAGCAGCGGTTCGCGACGTGGTCGCAGGCGTTCCCGGATGCGCGCGAGCAGTGGGACGCCGCGTGGGCCGGGAAGATCGGCCCCTGGACGCCGCCCGAGTTCGAGCCGGGCGAGGAGCTTGCGACGCGGGCCGCCGCCAAGGAGGTCATGCAGGCGTTCAAGCACGCGGTCCCGACGATGATCGGCGGCGCGGCCGACCTCGTCGAGTCGACGTACACCGAGTTCGAGGGCGGCGGCCTCTTCTCCGCCAGGTGGGCGGGCCGCAACATCGCCTTCGGGATCCGTGAACACGCGATGGGGTCGATCGTCAACGGCATCGGCGCACATGGAGGCTGCGTCAAGCCGTACGGCTCGACCTTCCTCATCTTCAGCGACTACATGCGGCCGGCCGTGCGGTTGTCCGCGCTCATGGGCCTGCCGGTCGTCTGGGTGTGGACGCACGACTCGGTCGGCCTCGGCGAGGACGGGCCGACGCACCAGCCTGTCGAGACGTACGCAGCCTTGAGGGCGATCCCGAATCTCTGGTTCGTGCGCCCCGCCGACGCGAACGAGACCGCCGAGGCGTGGCGCGTCGCGCTCGAGCGGACCGACGGCCCGGTGGCGCTGGCGCTGTCGCGCCAGAAGGCGCCGACGCTGGACCGCGAGGAGCTCGCACCCGCGTCGCTGGTCGCGCGGGGCGCGTACACGTTGTGGGAGTCCTCGTCGAGCCCCGACCTGATCCTGATCGCGACCGGCACCGAGGTGGGGCTCGCGCTGCAGGCCGGCCGCAGGCTCGCGGGCGACGGCACCGCGGTGCGCGTCGTGTCGATGCCGTGCTGGGAGCTTTTCGAGCAGCAGCCGCACGACTATCGCGACGAGGTGCTGCCCCCGGACGTCGGCGCGCGCCTCTCGATCGAGCCGGGGGTGGAGCTCGGCTGGAAGCGCTGGGTCGGCGACCGCGGCGACTCGATCTCGCTCGAGCACTTCGGCGCCTCGGCGCCGGGAGCGACCGTGCTGGAGCAGTTCGGGTACAACGTCGACAACGTCGTCGCACGCGCGGCGGCTCTGCTGGAGCGCGTGGCATGAGGGAAGCGGACGCGATCAAGACGTTCCTCGGGCTCGTGTCGCCCGGGTTCACCCTCGACGGGGAGCTGCCCGCCGTGCGCGTCGACGGCATCGAAGTCCGGAAGGACGGGCATGCGATCGCGATGGTGCACGCCGACGGGCGGACGCTCCCGATTCGGTTCACGTTCGACGAAGGGAAGATCGCACGGGTGGAGGTTCTATGACGTGCCTCGGTTCGCAGGGCGAGCGCTACGTCGCGCGCCTGCTCGAGGTCGCAGAGATGGAAAGGATGATGAAGCATGGCGAAGTCACGGCTGCATGAGCTGACGGAGCACGGGCAGGCGGTGTGGTTCGACACGCTCTCGCGCGATCTCGTCCGGTCGGGCGAGTTGAAGCGGATGATGGACGAGGACGCCGTCACCGGGGTCACGTCGAACCCGACGATCTTCCAGAAGGCGTTGTCCTCCGGCGACGCGTACGACGACGACCTGAAGAAGCTGCTCGCCGAGACGGACGATCCGACCGAGATCTTCTTCTCGCTCGCGCTGCAGGACATCCGGGAGGCATGCGACGTGTTGAGGCCCGCGTACGACGCTTCGAACGGCGTCGACGGCTACGTGTCGATGGAGGTGGAACCGGGGATTGCCTACGACACGGAGCGCAGCTTCGAGCAGGCGCGCTGGATAGCGAAGGAGGTCGAGCGCCCGAATCTGCTCGTGAAGATCCCGGCGACGATGCCCGGCCTCCCGGCGATCGAGGATTGCACCGCGAAGGGCACGTCGATCAACATCACGCTGATCTTCTCGCTCGAGCGGTACAAGGCGGTGGTCGAGGCCTACCTGCGCGGGCTCGAGCGGCTCGTCGCGAGCGGCGGCGATCCCTCGAAGGTCGCGTCGGTCGCGTCGTTCTTCGTCTCGCGCGTCGACACGGAGGCCGACAAGCGGCTCGAGCAGGCCGGCCATCCCGAGCTCGCGGGCAAGCTCGCGATCGCGAACGCGAAGCTCGCCTACCAGCACTACCTCGAGGTGTTCTCGAGCGAGCGCTGGGCGTTCCTCGAAGGCAAGGGCGCAACGAAGCAGCGCTGCCTCTGGGCGTCCACCTCGACGAAGAACCCCGCGTATCGCGACGTGATGTACGTCGAGGAGCTGGTCGGGCCGGAGACGATCAACACGATGCCGCTCGAGACGATCCGCGCCTTCCAGGACCACGGCGAGATGCGCGGCGACACCGTGCGCGAGGGGCTCGACGAGGCCCGTGCCCTGTTCGAGCAGCTCGCCGAGGCGGGCGTGGACTACGACGACGTCACCTTGACGCTCGAGGCCGAGGGGGTGCAGAAGTTCTCCGACTCGTTCGACGAGATCACGGAGAGCATTCGCGCGAAGCGCAGCGCGCTGGCGGCTGTGTGAACGCAACCGAGCTCGTCGAGCGGATCTGGGCGCGCGATCCGGGTGTCTGGACCGGTCGCGACGAGGGGAAGTGGCTGGGCTGGCTCGACGAGCCCTGGCGTCTGCGCGAGGACCTCGACCTCCTGCTCCAGTTCGCGGACTCGGTCGTCGACCGGATCGACGCGGTCGTCCTCCTCGGCATGGGCGGCTCGTCGCTCGCGCCCGAGGTGATCAGGCGGACGTTCCGGCAGGAGACGTTCCACGTCCTCGACACGACGCATCCGCAGGCGATCCGCGACCTCGAGCGTCAGCTGGACCTCTCGCGCACGCTCTTCGTCTCGGCGTCGAAGTCCGGCTCGACACTCGAGACGCGCTCGCACACCGAGTACTTCTGGGATCGGAATCCTGACGGCGAGAATTGGGTCGCGATCACGGATCCGGATTCCGAGCTCGAGAAAATCGCGCGGGAGCGCAGCTTCGGCGGGATCTTCTTCGGCGAACCGACGATCGGCGGCCGCTACTCGGCGCTGTCGTCGTTCGGGATGGTTCCCGCCGCGCTGATGGGGGTGGACGTCGACCGCCTGCTCCTGCGCGCGATCGAGATGGCCGAGGCCTGCCGGTTGTCCGAGGGAAACCCGGGGCTCGAGCTCGGCCGCTCGCTGGGAGAGAACTGGAAGGACGGACACGACAAGGTCTGCATCTCGCCGAACCCGGGCGGCTTCGGGCTCTGGGTGGAGCAGCTGCTCGCGGAGTCGACCGGGAAGCAGGGCAAGGGCCTCGTCCCCGCGCCGGAGGAATCGCCCGACGGCCCCGACCGGCAGGCCCAGGAAGTGCGCATGTCCGGCGAGTACGAGCTGGGGCAGGAGTTCTTCCGCTGGGAGTTCGCGACGGCGATCGCCGGTGCAATCCTCGGCATCAACCCGTTCGACCAGCCCGACGTCCAGAGCGCCAAGGATCGGACCGGGCAGATCCTGGCCTCCGGCCGGGATCCGCTGGTCGATCCGGTTGGTTCGCCGGGGGAGCTGTATGCCCAGGCGGAACCCGGCGACTATGTGGCGATTCTTGGATTCGTCAACCCCACGGCGGAAGCAGAGGCCAAGCTGGCCGAGCTTGCCGAGCACGCTCGGCAGGAGACCGGGTGCGTCGTCACGCACTGCTTCGGGCCGCGCTACCTGCACTCGACCGGACAGCTGCACAAGGGCGGCCCGGCGACCGGCCTCTTTCTGCAGGTCGTCGACGACACCGGCGAGGAGCTCGCGATCCCGGGTCAGCCGTTCGGCTTCGGCAAGCTGATCCGCGCGCAGGCCGC